>CANQOJ010000001.1 GCA_947625455.1 uncultured Clostridia bacterium
AAGGAACAAGGCGGACATGCTTCGGTCGAACCTGTTGTAAAACGATTGGGGATTATTACATATAACGCACCATATGATTTGGATAGGAATGATATTGATTATGAGGCTCTTAACCTTATGGTTGAAAAAGAAGGTATAAAATTTATACTTCTTGCACCATCCGATATTATAAAACCTATGGAAGTAAGCAGAATTAACACTGAACACACTGTACTTCTTTACGACTGCAGTCAAATAATGGGACTAATTGCTGCAGGCATTACGCCGAATCCGTTAAAAACAATGAATAATATTATTATGTTTGGCGGAACTCATAAAACATTTCCGGGTCCAGCATCAGGTCTGATAATGACAAACGATAAGTATCTTCATGATAAAATGGAAACTACCATAAATCCAATTTATTTGAGACATTCTCAAATGCACCAGAAAATAAGCCTTTTATTTGCTATGCTCGAATTTGAAAAGTATGGTGCTGAATATATGAGCCATGTTGTACATTGCTCAAACTATCTTGGGCAAAGACTTCGCAAGTTAGGGTATGACGTGGCTGATGTCGGAGGTAAAATCTCCGAAACGCATCAAATATTTATAAGATGCAGCAAAGAAGTAATGGACACTATCTATGATAATGCATATAAGTGCGAGGTTACGTTAAATAAGAAACACAAAGAGTTATTCCAGGGTTACGGAATTCGGCTTGGAACGCAGGAGATAGCAAGATATGATTGGAATGATGAATCGCTTGATAAAGTCGCCGAAATAGTGGCTGCGCTATCTAAAAAGGATCCGGACATTGAAAAAATCAAAAAAGAGGTAAGCAAGCTTCCTAAAAAAACAGTGCATTATACGTTTTCAAACAATGATATTGAGCCGTTTTGCAATCTTCTCGAAAATTCCCGGGAATTTTAAAGATGTTCGGAGAACATAATGAAGAACAATTCAATTAGTAAATTGAAGGCATTAGCCTGCTATCTGGTTGTTTTAAACCATTTCAATCCAGTTCGGGGGGGTATAACGACCTATACTCTTTCTCATTGCGGAGTTCCGATATTCTTTTTGGTTAGCGGTTACTATTTTCTTGACAAAGACGGCAATTTGCCGTTAAGCAGACTGACCAAAAAAATAAAGCATATATGTTATCTGTTTATATGCCACATCATTTTATATTCTTTGTATCAGATTATCATTGAGGTGAGTGGTGGCAATTCTATTGTTGGAGCGTTTGGCAACCTTTTACCATATTTCAGTGTTAAAGCTTTTGCAAAGGCAATAATAATTGGCACGGGATTCATGGGCGGCGGAGAATGGTTTTTAGCATCTCTGATAGATGCCTATATAGTTATAGGGTTGTTTTTTCAAAATGAAAAAATAAGGAATATTATAAATAAGTTTTCGGCGTTGATTGCTGTTCTATTGTTATTTACACACATTTTTCTTAGAGCAGTCATTGTTAAAATCGGAATTACCGGAATTGGGGCATTTTCGTTTCTTGAAACATATTCAGTACGTAATACATGGTTTGATGCTATTCCGTTTATGCTGATAGGAATGACTATCAGAAATAATAACTCTATTGTTATAAAACACCCTAAGATAGATATAGCAATTGCTGTTATTATCAGTATTGGTGAAGGATATGCAAAAGATTATATTTTTGACCTTTCGGAAATGGGAATGGTATTATATACTGGCACTATATTTGCAGTTGTTTTTTTAATGATATGGTGCATTAACAATAATAGTAGCGAGAATATATTTTCGTATATTGGAGAAAAGCTTTCAATGTTGATATATTTTTTGCATCCAATAGTAGGATGGACAATGCAAGATATGGTAGAAATCTTTGTAACACAATCCTCTGGGTTTACCCAAAACTTTTTGTTTACAATCAGCATTATGTTAGTAACAACTTTAATATCAATGGGAATTGTTTATGTAAAATCAAAAATAGATAATATAGTTTTGAGAAGAAATAGTACCTGATAAAGAAAAAAATACAAATGTATAAGAAGGTTAAATTATGAGCATAGGTCTTATAAGCGTTATAATCCCGGTATACAATACCTCAAAAGATAAATTGGCACACTGTATGGATAGTGTTATGAATCAGACATACAGTGACCTAGAGATTATTATTGTAGACGATGGCTCAGAAAAGTATATTGCCGATGAAACTGACAGATATGAAGAAAAAGATAAAAGAATCATAGTCATTCATACCATAAATTCCGGATTATCTCTTGCAAGAGCGAAAGGAATATCAGTCAGTACAGGAGAGTATATCTTCTTTTTGGATAGCGATGATGTTATATCTTTGAATGCAATTGAATGCTTAGTTGAGGCAATTCAAAATACCAATTCGGACTTAGCATTAGGCAGGTTATCAGTAATTTCGGAATATCCGAAACTTGCCACCATTAAAGCAGACTACAATAATTTTAAAACATATAACAGCGTTGAGGCATTGGAGCATTTAATCACCTGCAATGGAATCGGTTCAACGGCTTGTTGTCGACTAGCAAAAAAAGAAGTATGGGGAGAGCAGCCTTTTTTGCCAGGAAGATTGCATGAAGATCTGGCATCAATGTGGGAAGTATTCGAACGATGTAATAAAATAGCTGTTTATGACAAGGAATTGTATTTTTATTATCACGGAGACCAGTCAAGCATCCACAGTAAAAAGAACTCAAAAAAATTTTGTGTTGATTTTTGGAAAGCGTTTTATGAACGACATGAAAACCTGTTGCAACGGTATCCGAATATGAAGCAGGCGGATTGTTTCTCTTGTTTGATATATTGCCCTCAGATATGGTCAGCAATCTATGATTCAAACAGCAGAGCGGAATTAAAAGGCATTAGTACAGAGTGTATAAATCTATTTAAAAGTTCATGGATTGTTGGGAAGAAATATGCAATAATGCATAACCTGAAATGGAGAAAATATATTCTGTTTCACTTTTCGCCTAGAATATATCATTTTATATATTCGGTGAGGAGAAAAATAAAAGGTATGAGGAAGTAGGGAAATAACGAAATAATACATATGAAATTTGCATTGATATTAAGTTTTGTTTATATTATAATATTCAATTTAATTATCATATTCTCTTCAAGATTAAAGATAACTGAATTTCAGTCAAAAGCGATGTTTGCTTTATTTTCTATTGCTTTATCAGCAATAGCGCTCAACATTAAAGGTTCTATAGGACTGGATTTGGATGTTCATTTCATGCTGATGAACGATATTAGAAATGCAGACATATCGTTTTTTGACTTTATGTTTGTCAACACAAATTATGTTGGTGGAATACAATACTCTCAGTTATTAACCTTTAATATGTTAAGATGGTTTGTGGTTACTTTTTTTGATGATAATATGGTTTTGCCATGGATATGCGTAATTATAGATTATACAATTATAGGATATATTTATACAGATTGGTATGCAACAACAATCGGAAAAAATAAATATAGTATCACTCCTTTGGTAGTTTCATTTTCTTTTTTGCCATTTGTGAATTGTTGCTCCGGAATGAGAAATGGATTATGTGCTTGTCTGTTAGCTTTGGGAATATATCTTTATCTTTATAAAAAGAAGAGATTTTTAATTTTTGCTTTATTGGCATTCCTGGCAGCAACGGTTCATCCTGCTGCAATTATCACTATACCGTTTGTTCTGATTTCTAAAATCAACATTGGAATATGGGGTTATATAGGAGTTTTTGTGCTGTCCATTTCTGCCCAAAATGTTGCAAAATGGATGTCTCAGTCGGGAAACCTCTATTTGAGTATCATAGGAAGTAAATATTATACTTATACTTCAGAATCCCAATACCGCGCCTCACGCGCTCCTCTTTATACAGTATTAATTCTTATAATAATATTTCTTGTTATTTATTTTGTTGTTCATTTCAAAAATAAATATGATTTTTCTGCCAATGGTCGTGACTTTATATATAGTTTTTTGGCGGTGTATATGGTTTACATACTTGGAAATATTGGAAATTATGATATGGTACTTCGCCCAGCATATGTACTTGGTCCACTATCTCCTGTGTTATGTTCTATGATATTAGATAAGACGCTTTGGATACAAAGCAAGCTAAACTCACGGGTGCAAAATGTTATTCGTATAATTTGCATTGCAGGTTGCTTTATTTGTGGCACATACTTGCAAATTAAACTTGCTTCAGTTCAGGCAAAATACTTTATATAAGATAATAAGGTCGGATAAAAACGAGTACATCAAGAAAACAATCAAATATTGAACTTCTTCGTGTCATTGCCATGCTCATGGTTACAATGCTGTATGCTCTCGGTCATGGCGGTGTACTTGAACAATATGATTTCGGTACATTTGGATATGTGTTTTTTGGTTTATCGAAACATTTTGCTATGTTGCAGTAAACGTTTTTGTTTTGATAACCGGTTATTTTATGATTCAATCGGAATTTAAAATATCACGGGTGATAAAAACATTTTTTCAGGTAGAATTTTTTTCAATATTGTGTTTGATAGCGGCTAAATATATTTTTCATTCATCAATTGGTCTGAAAGAATTCGTATCTGAGATTTTCCGTAAAATATTTGTTAGATGGTGTAGACTTACAATTATTTAAGATAAAACGTTGTAATTTCACAAACAAAGTAAGCCTCAAAATATAGTTGATATTCTGTAATTACGGCATTAGAGCCATAAATTATTGTTTTGCTTTTAAATAAAGCTAAACTAAAATGAAAGGTGATAAAATCAACATGAATGATTTGCAGAAAAAAATTTTTGAAATCTTTTTGGAAGTAAAGCGGATATGCGAAAAGCACAATCTTAGATACTGGGCAGTATCAGGAACTTGTCTTGGTGCTGTTCGCCATAAAGGATTTATCCCTTGGGATGATGATTTGGATATAGCTATGCCAGATGATGATTATTTAAGCTTTTTAGAAATTGCCCCCAAGGAATTGAATTATCCTTTTCGGCTTATTACTGAGTGCGAAGCTAAACATTCTACTTGCTTATTTGCCAAAGTTCATAATATTGAAACTACTATGGTAGAGACTTTAGAAGTAAACTACACTGACACTTATAAAGGCATATTTATTGACATATTTCCATTTAATGGTCTGCCAAAAAATAAATTTATAAGAACATTATATATATGGAAATTAATAACAATTGAAACCATGAACATTAAACAAAGATGGCCAATATACGCATCAAAGACTTTGAAGGGAAAGCTTTTGTATTTGGTTTTAAAGCCGATAAATACTCTGCTCCCTTATGGATATTGGGTGAATATTTGGAAAAGAAATGCATTTAAATATAGTTTTGATAAATCTTGTTATTCTACATTTGCCAATGATAGAGAGGCGTTTAAATTAGTTTTTTCCCATGAATGTTTAAATGGCTTTGTAGAAGTGCCCTTTGAAAGTTCAACAATAAAGATACCGCAAGGATGGGATGAGATGTTACAAAAATTGTATGGGAACTATATGGAATTACCACCTAAAGATGAAAGGCAGTCTCGTCATTCAGGCGGTATAGTGGATTTGGAAAGATCTTATAAGTCTTATTGTACTGAAAGCAAAAATAATACAGATTAAATTAATTGATTATGATAATTTTGAAAAATTTTACAGAAAAATACAATAAACTTCCGCTTCATATCCGTGCCTCTGTATGGTATTTCATCTGTTCGTTTCTTCAAAAGGGCATTTCTGTATTATCTACCCCAATTTTTACACGTCTTTTGACAACGGAAGAATACGGTGAATACAATGTTTTCAATTCATGGTTAGGTATAGTTTCCATTTTCATTACTCTTAGACTTTATTACGGAGTATACGAACAGGGACTTATCAAATTTGAAGATGAGAGAGAGGCATTCACTTCATCGCTTCAAGGACTCACGCTTACCATGATTTCGGCGTGGACGGCAATATATTTAATTTTCAGAAGTTTTTGGAACAGTTTGTTATCGCTTACTACTGTTCAGATGTTGTCAATGCTTGTGATGACGTGGACGACGGCGGTTTATAATTTTTGGGCTACGGAACAAAGAGTCAAGCTGAACTATCAAAAGCTTGTTATTATTACCTGTTTGGTGACAATCTCCAAACCAGTAATAGGGATTATATTTGTTATAAATGCAGAAGATAAGGTGACTGCAAGGATCCTCGGCCTTGTGCTTGTTGAACTTATAGCATATTCTTGGATGTTTGTGGCGCAGATGAAACGTGGCAAGAAGTTTTTCTCAGGAAAAATTTGGAAATATGTTATTGGATTTAACCTTCCTCTTGTTCCGCACTACCTTTCTCAAGTGATTCTTAGCAGTTCGGATAGAATAATGATAAGTAAAATGATCAGCGAAGATGTGGCAGGAATTTACAGTCTTGCCTATTCCATCTCAATGATAATGGGCCTCTTTAATACGGCTTTGTCGCAGACATTAAGTCCATGGATACTGCAGAAAATAAAAGTCGGAAAAGTTAAGGAAACGGAGTCGATTGGATATATATCCTTGTCAATAATTGCAGGAGTAAATTTAGTTCTTATCGCATTTGCCCCAGAAGCTGTAGCACTTTTTGCGCCAATAGCTTATCACGATGCAATATGGGTTATACCTCCTGTTGCTATGAGTGTATACTTTATGTATGCATATGATTTGTTTTCAAATATCGAGTTTTACTACGAAAAAACAAAATTCATAATGGTTGCAAGCATGCTGGCTGCAATTTTAAATGTTATATTAAATTATGTTTTTATTGGAATGTTCAGCTATTATGCTGCAGGATATACAACCTTGTTTTGTTATATGGTGTATGCGATTTCTCACTATTTGTTTATGAGGCATATAAGTAAAATACAGATGCATTGTGAGGCAGTTTATAAAGCCAAAAAACTTTTTTGCATTTCTGGTATTTTTTTGTTGCTCGGCTTTCTCTTCACATTTACTTATAATTTTATGATTTTGAGATATTTAATTTGTGCGTTTATTCTAGCCATATTGTTGATTAAACATAAAACTATAATTAGATTGATTGTAGAAGTAATATCTAAGAAAAAAGAAGTATAAATTTTATATTTCGCTGTGATGATTTATGTATATAATCTTATTTGTTGCTAGCTCTATTAAGGGAACAAAATAAAAATTTTGTTATATAGTTATTATGTAATATGGTTTATATTTTATTTTGGTTATTATGCCATAGTGAATGACAATGGAGATTCGCTCCCTTATGTATGGATTTTTTCACATTAACGATTTTAAGTAAAAGCAGTTTATATTGTTAATTTTTTTGGTTAGTTGAAAGCATATTAAAATAATAAAAATATTATAAGGAGAAGTAAAATGTTTTATGTTAATGAATTGGTAAAAAACACTATTCGTGTACCTCAGCCCGAGGGTCGAGGCGCATACATCCGTTTGGATCAAAATGAGAATCCCGACGGGCTGCCAAAATGGTTGTTTGATTCCGTTATGGAAAAAGTAACGCCTGAATTTCTGGCTATTTATCCCGAAGAAACTGTTCCAACCGAAAAGTATGCAAAGATGCTCGGACTTAAAAAGGAAAACGTCACATTAACCGATGGCAGCACCGTGGGAATGGGATATGTTATTAAAATCTTCGGACAGTCGGGCAAAGACATTCTATGTGTAACTCCATCTTTTGCAATGTATGAGGTATATGCTGAGATGATAGGCATGAAGGTCAAAAATCTTAAGTATGAAAACGATTTTTCCTACAGAATAGAAAATACTCTGAATGCCATAAACGAAGATACAGGCATTGTTGTTCTTGTCAATCCCAATATGCCGGTGGGCAATGTTTACAGCAAAGAAGATATAATCAGTATCATTAACAAAGCAAAACAGCATAATGCTATTGTTATCATTGATGAAGCGTACTATTATTTCTACGACAAGACCTCTATTGATTTGATAAAGGAATATGACAATGTATTTGTGCTCAGAACATTTTCAAAAATGTTGTCAATTCCATCTCTTAGGTTGGGAGTTATAAT
The DNA here is from genome assembly GCA_947625455.1 of uncultured Clostridia bacterium. Classification (GTDB taxonomy): domain Bacteria; phylum Bacillota; class Clostridia; order Oscillospirales; family Ruminococcaceae; genus CAG-115. Next base: position 8,027 of record CANQOJ010000001.1, read on the forward strand.
GTCATCTGAGGAAAATATAAAGTACATAAATAATTACAAGCCTCATTATACCGTTAATTCAATTGCGCTGCTTTTTGCGGAAGCAATTGTTGACAATCACGACAAATTACTTGCTGAATTGAATGAACAGTATCTTGAGGGCAAGGATTATATCACTAAAGCCCTTAACGACAACGAATATGAAACAATTCCGTCTGAAGGCTGTTATGTATGCATAAAGCCTAAACATAAGACTTCAAGAGAAATTACAGATTTACTTAAAGAGAACGGCATTCTGATACTTTGCGGGAAAGGCGGACTTACAGGCTGGTTGAGGCTTACTATTGCACATAAGAAATACATGGAATTATTTATAAATACTTTGCTTAAAATTGATAAGGAATAATCAAACAGGCTATGCAAAATTACGTTATATTATTAGCAGGCGGCGTAGGAAAAAGAATGGGTTCTGTTATACCAAAGCAGTTTATTGAGGTCAATGGGAAACCCATAATTGCATATTCTATCGAAAACTTTCAGCGCAATCCGCAGATTGATAAAATTGTTGTAGTATGTGTGAAGAACTGGACAGATAAGCTTAAAGAAATTGTTACGAAATATTCTCTTTCCAAAGTTGAATGGATAATCGAAGGTGGAAATACCGGTCACGACTCTATCAGAAATGGCGTGTTTTTCCTTAAGGACAAGCTTAAACCTGACGATTATATCATCGTTCACGATGCCGTCAGACCGATTTTGCCGCAAAAGGCTATTGATGAGGTAATTCGGGTCGCACATGAAAAAGGCAATGCTTCATCGTCAATTGCCTGCCACCCGCCTATCGTTTATACTGACAATTTTAAATCAGGTATAAAGGATATTGACAGGGAACACATAATGCTCACTGCTTCACCGCAGGCATTTCAATATTCTCTTGCGCTAAAATGCTATGAGAAAGCAGAGCAGGAAAACAAGCACGATTTTACTTTTACAAGTTCACTGCTTATTCATTGCAAAGAAAGAGTGTATTTTGCCAAAGGTACAACGTGTAATATCAAAATCACAACAAAAGCGGATATAGCTTTGTTTGAAGCATTGCTTCAAGTGCCGGAAGAATTACTATATGACTAAAAATCCAACGCAAAAGGAATCTCATTGATGAATTGTTCAGAGTATTTAGTTGATTTTCTAATAAATCACGGTGTTACCGATGTATTCGGCTATGCAGGCGGATATATTGTTCCGTTTATGGACGCTCTTTATCTGCGCAATGATGAAATAAAGACACACGTCTGCTATAACGAGCAGGGCTGCGCTCTTGCGGCTGACGGATATGCAAGGACAAGCGGTAAAATAGGAGTTTATTTTACAACCTCAGGTCCCGGTGCTGTAAACGGGCTTGGCGGTCTTGCAGACGCTTGGTTTGACGGATTTCCTGTTATGGGTATTTGCGGAAATGTTCCTACAAATGAAATGAAGGGGTTTTCGGGAATCAGGCAAAATGGTTTTCAAGAGATGGATATTGTTTCCATGACAAGAAACATCACAAAATATTCTGTAACAGCGAACAGCAGCGAGGGCTTTCAGGACGTTGTAAGCCGTGCGTATAACATGGCATTGCTTGGAAGAAAGGGAGGTGTGATAATTGATTTTCCGCTCGACATACAGCAAGCCGATATTGCTTGCGGGTAACGGCGTGAGAAGCGCCGGAGATGAAGCGGTAAATATGCTTCACGAGTTTGCAAGAAAAACAAATATCCCTGTCCTAACGACAATGAACGGTGTTGACCTCGCTCAGGACGATTTACATATAGGCTTTATAGGAACACATGGAAACCGCATTGCAAATATGATTTTAAACGAGTGTGATTTTGTTGTGTCAATCGGCGCGCGTCTCGGAATTCGTCAGGTAGGCAGAACCGCAAAAAAGTTCGCACCCAAAGCGGATCTGGTGCGGTGCGATATTGACGAATACGAACTCAGCCGTGATATAAAACCGAACGAGAAAAAATATCACACGGACGCGCGCGACTTTTTGAGAAAGATTTTAAACGAAGATGTCGGAGATTATTCCGCTTGGCGAAATCAATGCCTTGAAGCAAAAAAGATTTTGTCAGAACATGACTTACAGCCCGGAAACAGGGCAATTGAGAAGATAGCATCTTTTCTTCCCGAAAGCCCAATTGTAGCAGTAGATGTAGGTATGAATCAGTGCTGGTGTGCGCAGTCTTTAGTACTGAAAGGCAATAACGGTCGTATTCATCTCAGCGGCGGATACGGAACAATGGGCTGCGGTTTGCCTTACGCGATAGGTTCCTGCATAGCTGCAGATAAAAAGCCCGTTTATTGTATTACAGGCGACGGTGGATTTCAGATGAACATTCAGGAACTTGAAACAGTAAAGCGCGAAAATCTGCCAATTAAGATATTTATTCTTAATAACCGAGTACTTGGGAAGATAAGTGAAACCCAACATTTCGACCTTTGCGACCGCTTTGCTAATACGGCAATATCCGGCGGATATACCGTTCCTAATTTTTGCGCAATATCCGAAGCATACGGAATTCGCGCAGCAAAGCTTGGTTCGTATGATGAACTTAATAACTTCAAGGAGTGGTTTACGGACAACAGTCCCTGTCTCTTTGATATATCGCTTCCGGAAAACAGTTTTCTTACTCCGAAGATTGAGTTTGAAAGTCAGAGCATCAGACCGGAGATTGATGAAAAAATTATAAGTTATGTAAAAAAAATTTTAAGACAGAATTCAAAGTGAATCTTATTAGAAATAAAGAATATTTGTAAGATATAAAATCTATTTACGATATTAATCAATTAGACAAGAATTATTTACGATATATTGACTGCAACAAGTTGCGCATAGGTTACGTCTAGAGAAAATGTTCTGTTAGGCATACAAATAGATGTCAGTCTGGGACAAGTAAAACAATTCAAGTGACGAAAGGAAGATGGATCAGCAGATGGTCAAAAATTATGGAGATGTTCTGGCATTTGTCAGCGCGACTTTACCATTGAAAATACATGAAGAAATTTGTCGAATGCCGCAGTCACTAAAAACAGTAGAATAACGCTCGGAAATTAAAAAAAGCTATATAAAATTCGCTCTTAAATCAACAAAACACCCTCTCCAAAACATTGCTTGGAGAGGGTATTCATGTTAATCGTCAAACATCCGAAACATCAATTCAATTGTAATTGTCATATTCGCGTGATGATTGTTTTATTCTTCTTTGCGATAAGATAAGCGTCCTTAAATGCAGCAGCTGAGTTTTTATCAAACCGAACCGGAAATGTCGACACCAGTCCGTCAGAAATAATAACATCCCGAAACGGAAGCAATGCCGTATTTACGATTATCGGTGTTGGTATGCCTGAAAACATTTCTTCCCAACTGCTAGTAATACCTTTCACCAAATATATAAAATTATTATCGGAAGAAATGAAAATTGAACCTTTTTTCAGATGGCGCTCGATGATAAACGTTCCCGGAATGCATCTTTTCCAGCTTAACATAATTTCTTTCTGTTCTTTCGGCAATACGGTTTCTAAAAGATAATCATCTATGATGTTAGTGCGTTCCCATAAAAATTGTGCCACCTCTGCCGCATCTTCGGTATTAATACTTTCTCCCATGAAATGAACAGGTTTCGCCGTAACATGGTACTTCTTGTTCACATAATCGAGAAGCGGCAGAAACATCTGAAAAAATAAACCGGCTTCTTCAGGTTGCAGTCTCATCATTTTTCCTCCAGCGGAAAAGATATTATGCTGTATGTACAAGTGCAACGCAAAATAAAATCAAGTGAGCGCACCGTACCCACAATCAATTATCCCTTACGTCCCTTTTTCTTCCTCAACTCCTTATTCACCCAATCAAAATACCCCGGAGTTTGCCTGAATAAGAAGTAATTTTCCTCAACCTCAGCTAATATTTCCTCGGCAGTTCCCAGTTCATAGCTATTCAAATCCATGTCGGAAATGACCATTTTAAACATGTTTTCGTTTCTCAAAAAATGAACAATATCTTTGAATTCTTTATTGCTTTGCCTCAGTTGTTCAAGATACTTCGACGCAGTCTCCAAATCAAGCTTTTTATAGTACAATACCGACAGCGGAAACAGTACCATTGAACTGTCTTCCTCGTATTTCTCGTAAAGTTTCAACAGCGCGTCCTCGTCCTCAAAAAACGCGTAAATGTGCATAAGTGTGTATCTCAATCCAAGGTTGTCGCATTCGCACAACTCAAGCATTTCCTCACAGTTTTGCCTTGCAAGTTTCATCATGCCCAAATCTATATAGCATTTTATAAGTTCGTATCTCGCGCGCATATACGGTCTTGTCTCGGTTAAGCCCCAAAAATCGCCGACACAATCCTTAAAATAGTTGTCTTTTTCAAGTTCCGCCCGTGCAAATTCAACTATACTTTCAAATTCTTTAAGGCGCGTCAAATCGTCTTTTGACGTCAATTCTGCTTTCATCATAAGCGCGTCAATGTTCTTCGGCTCAAGTTCAAGCGCCTTTTCAGTATACTCCAATTTCTGCTTTTTGGTGCGGGCATTATCTGCCATATCAAGATAGTCAAAAACATCAAACTCATAATCTTCATCTTCGGGAATGTTAATAATCTGAGCCATTTCAATATCCTTTCAGTTTTGTAATTGTAAAAACACGCACGGTATTTTGGGGGAAGCGTGTTGCGAAATTTGATAACAATTACGTTGCTTGTTTCTTGCGCTTTGCCATAACATTACTGTTTATTTTTATCGCTCACCCACGCAATTTTATTATACCAGATTTTTGATGAAAAGTCAAGTGGGGAAAGGAAAATTGTGTGATATTATGCAAACGGCTTTTAGTCAGCCATGAAAGCCAATCTAAAAGCCGTTTCAGTATATTATCGAAAAGACGATGCAAAACTTATGGATCCTCTACAGTGTGAAATTTGATTTTATAAAGCTGAATATCTGTCAGTCAGTCCAGATTCCTCCCCACTTCTGATCCTTATCACTGACAACAAGTTTCGTGCCATCTATAAGCGAATAATTTGCTACGCTTGCTGTACCGTCATATTCTCCGACAACACCCCACTTAATACCTATTTGAGGATCATTCCATGCAATCCCGCCCTCATCATTCGGGTGATAAAAATCATCGCATTTGTAACAAAATTCAGCTGTATCACTGAGAACAAGAAATCCGTGCGCAAAGCCTTTGGGGATGAAAAATTGCTTCTTGTTTTCCTCGCTTAACTCCATACCGAACCATTTTCCAAATGTTTCAGAGCTTTTGCGGATATCAACTGCCACGTCAAAAACCGTTCCTTTTATCACTCGCACAAGTTTTGTCTGCGGATAGTTTATTTGAAAATGAAGCCCGCGGAGAACGCCCTTGACAGAACAAGATTGGTTGTCCTGAACGAAATTGCAGTTTAATCCCGCCTCTTCCATATCCTGCTGTGAGTAAGTTTCCATAAAATATCCGCGGTTGTCGCCGTGAACATCGGGAGTAATAATACATAATCCCTTTATTCCACCGACATTTTTTTCAACTTTGATTTGTCCCATTTTCCTGAATCTCCTTCAAATATCTTGCAAGCGCATCTTTCCAGTCTGGTAGCGGCTGAAATCCATTTGCAATTAATTTCGATTTGTCAAGCCTTGAATTAAATGGTCGTTTTGCCTTAGAAACGCCATATTCTTTTGTAAAAACCGGAATCACTTTTGTATCTTTTCTGGCTTGCATAAATATTTCAACAGCAAAATCATACCAAGAAATATAGCCACCTTCATTGGTTGCATGGTAAAATCCGTATTTTTCAGTTTCTGCCATATCCACTAATAAACGTGCTAAATCATATGTATATGTCGGTGTGCCAATCTGGTCATTTACCACACGGATTTCTGGATATTTTTTCGATAATTTCAGCATAGTTCTGATGAAATTATTTCCATTCTTGCCGAACACCCATGCGATTCTGACAATGAAATATTTATCAAGTATATTTGCAACCGCAAGTTCACCGTCAAGCTTTGATTGACCATACACATTAAGTGGTGCAAAATTTTTGTCATCGGCTTGCCATGGTTCTGAACCTTGCCCATTGAATACATAATCCGTAGAAATATATATCATTTTGCAACCAATTTTCTTGCAGATTTCTGCAATATTTCTTGTGCCGTTTACGTTGATATTCCGTATCTTTTCAAAGTTATCCGAATCTTCAGCAGCATCAACGGCAGTCCATGCTGCGCAATGAATGACAACATCCGGAGCATCTTTTTCAATTGCAGAAAATACCGCATTTTTATCCGTGATATCTAATTTTATATATTCACAATCTACAGAACATTCATCAGAAATATCACTGCCGATAACGGAATATTTTCTTGAAATGATCTCATTGACAACATCATAGCCAAGCTGTCCGCAGATGCCTGTTACAAAAAAATTCACATTCAAACCTCCGCACGATTACCGTACATTTTTTCATAGTAATTCTGATATTCGCCAGAGATGATTTCCTCCCACCACTCCTTATTGTCGAGATACCATTTTATTGTCTTTTTGATGCCGTCTGCAAATTTTGTTTCCGGTAGCCACCCAAGTTCATTATGAATTTTTGTCGGGTCGATCGCATAACGCATATCGTGACCTTTTCTGTCCTCAACATGAACAATTAAATTTTCCGGCTTTCCTAATTCCTTGCAGATCAATTTCACGATGTCAATATTTTGCATTTCATTGTGACCGCCGACATTGTAAACCTCACCGATTCTGCCTTTGTGAATGATTAGGTCTATTGCACGGCAATGATCCTCAACATACAGCCAGTCACGGACATTTTTTCCTTCACCGTAAATAGGCAGCGGCTTGTCATTCAGTGCATTAGCAATCATCAGCGGGATTAACTTTTCAGGGAAGTGATACGGTCCATAATTGTTGGAACACCTTGAAATTGTCACCGGCAAACCATATGTCCTATGATAAGCAAGCACCAATAAATCTGCACCAGCTTTAGAACTGGAATAGGGGGAACTTGTATGAATTGGTGTTTTCTCTGTAAAGAACAGATCTGGGCGGTCAAGCGGCAGATCGCCATAGACCTCATCGGTCGATACCTGATGATACCGCTGAATGCCATATTTCCGGCAAGCATCTATTAAAGTTGCCGTTCCGATAATATTCGTTTGTAGGAAAATTTCCGGATTTTCAATACTGCGGTCAACATGGGACTCCGCTGCGAAATTCACAACAATGTCCGGATGCTCCTCTTCAAATAATTTGTAAACCCCCTCACGGTCACAGATATCCAACTTGACAAAACGTAAATTAGAATTTTCCATGACAGGTGCAAGTGTAGACAAATTGCCTGCGTAAGTGAGCTTGTCTAAACAAATAATACGGTAATCCGGATATGTATTCAGCATATGAAAAATAAAATTTGAACCAATAAATCCAGCACCGCCAGTTACGATAATTGTCATAATTTTTCTCCTTAATACTTGATTTTTCCTTCCGCAACCTGTTTTAAATGCGAGCCATATGACGATTTACCATATTTTTTAGCAGACTTCATCAGTCCAGCATTATCGATCCAGCCATTAATAAAAGCAATTTCCTCTGGAGCAGAAATTTCAATGCCTTGCCGATTCTGCAACATCTGTACAAAATTTGTAGCTTCTGCAAGGCTGTCCATTGTACCGGTATCCAACCATGCAAAGCCACGCCCTAAAAGTTGAACATCAAGCGATTTTTCGCATAAATACATTTCATTTAATGTAGTGATCTCCAATTCACCACGAGCAGAGGGTTTGACCTGATTCGCTTTTACAGAAACTCCTGCCGGATAAAAATACAGGCCTGTCACAGCGTAATTACTTTTCGGATTTTCCGGCTTTTCCTCAATAGAAAGCACATGACCGTCCTGATTAAAATCAACAACGCCGAAACGCTCCGGATCTGGAACATAATACCCGAAAACAGTGGCACGATGATTTTTTTCTGCATTCTTTTTTGCATTGCGAAGAATTGTTCCGAAGCCATTACCATAGAAAATATTATCACCGAGCACCATAGCACAAGCATCACCGCCGATAAATTCCTCGCCGAGAATAAATGCCTGTGCAAGCCCATCAGGGCTGGGCTGAATTTTGTAGCTCAGGTTAATTCCGTACTGTGATCCATCACCAAGCAATTTCTCAAAATTCGGTAAATCTGTAGGTGTCGAAATAATGAGAATATCCCTAATTCCAGCAAGCATAAGCGTTGATAGAGGATAATACACCATTGGTTTATCATAAACCGGAAGCAATTGTTTTGATGTGACCATTGTTAATGGATACAGCCTTGTGCCGGAGCCTCCGGCGAGAATGATGCCTTTCATGATACTCCTCCCTTACTTTTTTATTTTTTTCTTCAGATCCGTTGTTGATATACCCTGTGTATAAGGGAGGTACTCGATCTTGACACCGAGAGGTTTAAATTGTTCCTCGGTTCTTATGTAGCGTTCAGAGCCCTTCCAATCGTCACCGGAAAACAGCACATCAAAATGGAATCGTTCATATGCCAGCACCTTGTCATCTATTGTTGCAATATCCACCAATTCTGCACGGTCAACGCACTTGAGCGCATTGATGATTCGAACACGATCATTCTCATTGATTATGGGTTTCTTCATTTTGATATTGCACACATATGTATCATCACATACGCCAACAATCAGGACATCACACATTTTCTTGCATCTTTCAAGAAGATTCAGATGTCCGACATGGAATAAATCAAAGACACCGCAGGTATAACCTACCTTATATTTTTTTTCGTTCATCAAAAACACCTCTTTCGACATATTTAATTTACTTTTTATAAGCAGAATAGTCATGATGGGGAACACGCTTATCTTTCGAAGGGAGTTGCATATAATCACCGTACGCCATCCGCAGAATTGAATCGTAGTTTTTAGGAATCCACACCTCCGTATCTTCAAAAGGAACACGAATCACCTCTTCAAAATCCTTTTTCCTAAAAATATCCCTGATCCAGCAGGGCGTACCGATATACTCACTCTCCTCCCAAGTAAAGCACTTATGTTGATTAAATTTGTTGATAAAGTACTGCTTTCCAACAAGACGCGAGAATAACATATAAGGCAAATTCAGGACTTTCTTAAGGGTTGTTTTTCCAAACCACAGATTCTTAGTACAATTCATGAACACGCCTCGCTGTAACATGGGGTATTTCTTGAAGCGCTTTTTCCAGTAATCCAGGTCACTTTCTTTTCCCATTCCCTCCAGTGGGTACACATCAACGAATGTCCCAGAGGTATATTTAAAGCCATCAAACTCCAGATGATATGTATTATCCACTACTCTTGAAATATTATAGAAGCAATCCTTGTTCGTCTTCTGGTTATGAATCTCCAAAGGCGAAAGTTTTGCTTGATTTTTGATAAAGTAATCTACAAATTTCTCGTAGTCACATTTCCTCATCCCGATGTCAATATCATCATCCCAGGGAATATACCCCTTATGCCGGATCGTTCCAATCAGCGTGCCAAACATAATGTAATACTGAATATCAAGTTCCCCACAGATTTGGTCAATTCGTTTAAGTAGCTCCAGTGTCACCAGCTGGGTGTCTCTGAATGACAGCTTTTCATAATTACCGTCCATATTCACTCATTCTCCTTTTCTCAATTTTTTAATGAAACCAATATTTTTTTCCTCCACAATGACCAGAACACAGAACAGAACCAGCGCAATTGCCCAGCGAAGCAACCATTGGTCAATCAGTATCATAATCGAAAAATTACCCAGGATCACAACTACAGAGACAGTCACTACAGTCTTGAGGGAAATGTGGAATTCCGGCATAATCTTCTTTGCAGTAAGGATATGAAATAAAAAATACAACACATAGGTTACCAAAGTTGTATAGGCAGCCGAAACATAACCGTAGGCGTTGATGAAAAAGGCGTTCAACGAGATATTGATGACAGCTGCTACCACTGTGCTAAGCGCCATATATCCAGTTTTTTCTGTATAATACTCAACTGTTGCAGGAATCGTATACAGAAACGAAAAGTAGCCAGCGGTGATTATGGGCAGTACGATATACTTTGCATCCGCATATTTTTCACCACCCAGAATCGTAATCAGTTCCGGACTGACCATCATCACCAGCAATGAGAAGACAAGCATTCCTAGCATATAGTAGGTGGAATACCTTTTCACAGAATCATAATCCTTGGCATTCAGCCTGCTGTACACCCATGTGCTCCACACATTATCCAGAGAACTGTACGTCACACTGATGATCATAAAGATATTATAGGCGAAACTATAAATACCAGCAGCAGATGAACCGATCATATTCTTAATCATGATTCTGTCGAACTGTCCCAGAATTACCTGGCTTATTCCGTGAAAGATGATTGGACTGCTGTAAACTAATCCCCATTTCAGATATTCCTTGAAATTTCGGGGTTTTTCCTTCGTCAGATACCTTGTAGCAATCACAATAGAGAGGATCAGAGAAGGAACAACTGTTCCAATTATTCTGCCCATATATCTATTTTGGTTCAACGCCGTAACGATCAGCAAAATGGACAGAATAGTGTTCCCCACAGCATTGATACCTGATATCCACAGATAGCTGTCATACTTATAGCTCAAGCTTGCATCCGCATTGAAACAGGTGATGACAGCCGTAGAATAGCTGAACAGCACCAGCAGATTCATGCTCAGTCGATCAATCCCCAAGTATCCGGAAGCCACTGAATAGATGAGATTCGCAATCAAAAGCCATACCCCAGCACTGATCATCAGTAGCACCATGGTGACTGAAATATACTGTGAATAGGACAATTCCTCCCGCGAATTATCACTGTCATACCGATACTTCGCACTTTTAAAGCTACTATGAATTGCAAACCCAAGGATAATAAACAGGATTGTCTCATAGGAAAGAAAAACACTGTAATCACCGAAATCCTCTGTGGATAAGAGGCGTGAGTAAATGGGAAGTGTCAAAAATGCCAAACCCTTGAACAGATAATTTCCTATTGTATAGCCGATTCCGGCTTTGATTGCTTTTGAAGAACTCATAAAACTGTAGTGTCACCTCTCAACAGCTCAACATTTTCTTTTATAAATTGGTTTGGCTGGACTTCCTCCAACTGTTGTATTACAGGGGACATCATGACTAACGAAAGAGTTAGCACCAATATTACAATTATCGCCCAAAATGATATCACCAACTACTACACTATTTGTGAAAACTGTTACATGATTTCTAACTGTAGGCACACCACTTTCGCCATTCACACCTAGTGTCACTCCTTGATATACTGTAAACATTTCACCAATTTCTTTACAATTTAAATATATACCCCCCCATGTACAATTTTAAGACCCTTACCAACTTGAATATTAGTGTTTAGATGAATACCATATTTAAATTCATAATGTCTGAAAACCAGATAAACAGGAAATCCAAATAGTATCTTTATTATGTTGTGCTGCTTTACATAGCACATGATTCGAAACCAAAATACGTATCTAAACATATTCCCTCTTGGAAAAAAATATTGAATTAGTAAGCCTTTCAACGTGGGATCACACAGTCTAGCTAAATCCTCTTTGAGTATTGTAAATAAATTGTTCATACAGTGCTCACCCTTCTTCAATTCAAAAATTTTATACTAGGCATATTGTTGCGGATGCCTCTCTGCTTTAATATATTAAGCGAAAATCAATATATCATTGCTTCCTTTTTATACATATATATTGCTTTATTAATATTATATAGCACAGAATAAAAGTTAAAGATGTTTCAGTATACCAAAAAGTATTTTGAAAGAAATTAATAATCCACATAAGATTTAAAAATGATAAACAAACAACTCTATCGGTATTTTCTTTTCTTTTTCGATTTAAAGCAATAAATAGCAATGAGTTTACAACAAAATAAGCAAAGAACAAATACATTCCTATAATACCACCATAAATATACGAATCGCAATAACCTGTTGAAACTGTAAAATAATCCTTCACCAACATAGCATTCATATTATTTTTATATCCATATACAAATCTATTTGTAAGACTCTCCGGTAAAAATTGTGCAAGAAAATACCTAATATTAAAATTAGTATTATGATTGACTATATTATAATTTAAATTTGATAAGGGAGATATTGCATAAGAATATAGCCACTTATACTGTCCAGGAATAAAACTGGGATATTTTCTATATCTTCCAAGTAAATCTATAAATGAATTATCATTCCATCTATATCCTTCTCGAATGTTTCCAATAACGCCAAATAAATACGCAGCACTCAAAAACGCAACTATTGCTATAATGATATTCTTGCGATTAAATAGTTTTCGTTGCTCTAAAAGCATCTGTAAAACAATAAGAGATATCGCTATCATTACAAGCATCATTTGGCTTCTTGAGAATTTCAAAATAATATTAGAGAAAATAATTATAAATCCCGCAAGATATCTTTTATTTATAGTAATACAAAATAAATAAAAGTATTTTACTGAATAAAAAAGCGCAAGAATAACCATAACAACGGAAACGTGAGGTATAGATTGAATCTCATTGCCATAGGTAAATTGACCTGTTAAATATCCAAGAAAAGGTATGGTACCCGCATATAGAAAATTCATAAAATATAACACTGTCACTATATATGCAGGCAATAGTGAAATTTTTTCTTTTTGCTGCAATAAACGATCCCTTATAATTTTATTTTGTGTTTTAATTTTAAAATCTCCTCTAAATGTATATCCAAGAAACCAAGATATACATGATGTTATAACAATAAAAATGAGCAAATGAATAGATAATGGCATGGAAAAGTCGCTAAGTTTCAATGAATATAGAAACAGAATAACTCCCCACAATATTGAATACCAATAAAAACAATTAAGCATTTATTCACACCATATCTTATGTATTTTTAAAATCAAATTTTGTAATTCCAAGCACCAATAAAGCACGCATTGTTGCAATCGGATTATCAAGTTTATAGCCATGAAGCATTGCATAAATTCCTCTGTATAACCTTGTTTTTTCCATAATACGATTATATTTTTGAGCAATACAGTTATTTTCAGATATCGTTTTACAATACATATAATTTTGTATGATGGCTTTCTTAATATTATTGTTCGTTTTCTTCCAATTTTTTATTTTTGCTTTGAGTGAAAAATTATTAACGCCGCCCGTCACATTACCGTCGTGCTGCCGATAATAGATGCTTTCATACCGGATGTGCACGACGACTCCTTTGGAGGATGCAACAAGTGCCGACCAATAGTCGTGGCACACGACATATTCTGGAAAAGGAATTATCAATTCTTTCAACTGCCAGTTCAGCATTGCCGTGCAACCGTAGACTGGGTTTTGGCAAAGAATTGAAAACAAGTCATGCTTCAAATCCTTGTCTGGAATTCCCATTGGCTTTAGATTCTGATTTACAAAGGTTTTATCTGTATAAACCAAAACCGGGACATTAGGGTTATTTTGTTCTGTATTCAACATTGTGATCAATGTCTTTTCAATCTTATTCTTCTTCCAAACATCATCCTGATCGCTGAACATGACGTAATGCTTTCCTGTTTCCTCTTTCAGAAGCTCTTCAAAATTTCTGACCTGTCCTACATTGGAAAAACCCTGGATTAGTTTGATACGGCTATCCTTTCTCATGTATTCCTGAATGATTACTATTGTCTGATCCTTGGATTGATCGTCCCGAATGATTAGCTCCCAATTTTGATAAGTCTGTGCCAGAATGCTATCGAGCTGTTCTGCAATGAAACGCTCACCGTTATAAGTTCCCATCAAAATGATCACCTTATACATAAAAAAGTCCCTTTCTATTTTACAATATGTATTGAAGCAACTCCTGCCATGAATAATAGCAAGGATCCTTAACAGGTTTTGCATGCACTGAAGAAAATACGCCACTTTCTCCGTTGATTGCTCTTTCCATGATTGATTCAAGCTGATTTGGAGCATCCATATCAAAAAACACAACATCATGGTATGTTCCTACGGTCTCATGTGCATAGGGAAGATCAGCGCATATGATTGGCTTGTCAAAAGCCTCATACTCTGTAATAGGCAGTCCCCATGTCTCAAGTCTTGACGGAAAAATCAAGAAATCAGATTCACTGTATTTCTGCATCATCTCATCTCTGCTGATAATTCCCATCCAACGAATGGTTTTTAGATCCCGATACTTGTCCAGCAGCATCTTGGAATACGGATTCTCTGTTCCGTTGATTGTAATCCACACCTCAAAATCTGTGCGTTTGCTTTCCAGTCTCTTTGCCGCCTCGCAAATAATCTCAAAATTTTTGAAGGGACGAGGATATGCAGAGTAAATAAACACTTTCTTCCTGTTATGTCCGTAGGAGCTCCCTTTCATCTGCGGAATCTCAATATGAATATCTGGTCTGGCAACTATGATATTATTAATGTGAAACATCTTCTCAAATTCAGTTCTAATCCAATCTTGCTGTACGATGACATTGGTATTCTTCTTAATGTTAATCTGGTAGATATACTTATAAAAAAGCGACATTAGATAATTTTTTTTGCTGATTCTCCAAATCATCGGTGTCCGTTTAAGAAAAGGAGTCGGATTGTGGCAATACACATAGCGCTTCTCCGCTTTGACATTAGGTGTTATATCATGGAGAGAAAGCCATACATCCACGTGCTGTTTTCGGGAGTAGTTTCTAAAATATAAGTATTCATAATACAACCGGAACGCATAGCTCTTTCTGGAATTCGGAAGTTCGATAAACGTAAACACATCGCCAAATTCCTTGAACAACTCCTTCTTATGTACAAATGCGATCACATGATGCTGTTTATCATGACAAATGCTCATTAGTGCCCGCAAACAGTCCTTATAGACAGAAAGCGGTCCGCCGTTATAAAGGTTGATACCAGAAATCACTATAGTTTTTTTACCCATCCTTACACCACTCTAACCCACTTCTTTTCTATACAAGACCAACACTTGATTGGCTTTGCTGGGGAGCCAACAGCAATTGTGTTTTCCGGGATATCCCTCGTCACCACACTATTGGCACCAATAATGCACCCAGCTCCAATGGTAACACCGCTTAGTATTACAACATTCTCACCAATCCATACTCGATCACCGATACTGACTGGCGCTGTCACAAGCTTTCTCTGATTTGGAATTGTGTCTGGTGCACTAGGTTCATCCGCCCCATAGTTACCATGACTTGTATCACTGATGAAACATTTGGAAGCAATCAAGACGTGATTTCCAATCGTGACTTTCTCATGAGCAACAATATGTGTCATATCTCCCATTTCACAATTCTCACCAATAAACAACGTTTTCTTACATTTCTCAAGATCAAAGCGACAAAATCTTCCTGTTGTCAACCCCTTTCCTCCACTTAGGGAAGATCGTCCGCGTAGGTAGATGGGTCTACGCACGAGTCTTGCCTGGCGAAAAAACAGTTTTGTTATAACAAGAGAATACGTTGTTTTAATAAATTCAGATAGAGAATATATATTATTCATAAACCAAGTACCTCATAGATCCATGCATCCAAGGAATATTTTCGATAGATGTCATCTGGCAGTGGTTGATAAGATTTCTGAGTGTCCAGAGCCAGGATAACCTGTGTTCTATCGATTATTGTTATATTTTCCGGGTCATAAAAATCATAATTTTGGATATCTGCATTTGTTGTAATCAATTTTTTGTTCATACCAATCATTTCAATCGTCCGGATAGTTAGTCCGGTCTGCTTAGGATGTTGAATATCAATCACACATTTTGATCGTCTAACCACATCACTGATCTCCTTGCTGGATATCTTATCGAAACGAAAGTCTGAAGGATTAGTTTTGCGGAATTCTTTTCTGAAAGCTCTATAGAAATAAAAAATAAACTTACTTTGCAAATAAGGGTATGTATACATCCGCAGTCCCATTTTATTCGCATACTCCTGAATTGCGCACAGTATCCGATAACGGTCGGAATGTAATGTACCGATGAAGCATAAATCATAATCAAATTCTGCATCTGCTTTCAGTGGAACGCAGTAATCATCGCAATAATAAAGTGGGCGAAAATGCAGCACATCATATTGCTTACAATCTATTCTATCAAAGCTACTTATCAAATCGAAATATCGGAATTTTTTTTCAACATGAGGGATATTCTTTACGGAATCCCACATATACAGACAAAAACAACTGTCTGGAAATGCTTTCCTGTAGATTTTAAGGATATGCTCTGTGGGCATATCACATTTGATGAACAACACATAGTCATAGTGGTTCTGCTTGCTTTGCTCCAGAATTCTCAGATAATACGACTCAGTTCGGCGCTTGAAAATATCTGGATCGATTTTTAATAACGCCCGTTCTAACGACCTGCTTACAGATCGTTCATCATAAAAGTCAACAGTTGCACCCAACTGTTGCATTTTATCCTTGATCTTCTGCTCATAGCCAAAAAAAGCAGGAGAAAAAAACAAAATTCGTTTGTCCTTCAATGCATCACTCATTCTGATCGCTCATTTCCAGTATTTTTTCAATTTTCTCACTGTTTCCCCAGATTGCCTTGGAATCATACGGACGATCTGGGAATGCACCATACTTCAGCTTCATATCAAAATGATTATCACGGATGAAACGCTCCACTCTGTCAGAGAGCATCTCCGGTCTGCCAGAGCAGATATTGATAATGCCATTGATTTTCACCTGTAGAATACTTGCAGCCGTTCTGATGCAGAAATCATCGTAATTCAAGAAATCAAACTGGTTAAGTCCCATCGTAAAAGGAAACACAGTTTCACCCCTATGCACTGCCTGAACGATTTTAGAAAAAATGGAGCAGCCATTCTCTGTATTGCCCACAATATAAAATCCACGCAACCATTGAAAGATAGTATCTGTATTTTTACATTTTAATTCAAGCGCTTCGCGCAAAGCATTCTTACTGATCCCATAGAGGCTCTGCGGATTACAAGGCGTGTTTTCACAAATGCTCCCTTCGAAAAAGCCAATCTCGTGCATACTTCCGAGTACAGCAACCTGCTTGATGCCAGCATCCACCATTTTGGAAACAAACGCATAATGCTTTGGTAAATCGTTAATATGATTCATGGAATTATGTACGAAGCCATCACGCCAAGCCATATGTAGAAGAATATCTGGATTACCAAAATAGGCAAAAGGATCATCGATTGTAAAAATATCTCCGCAAACTACTTCTGCACGCTTATCTATATACCTGTCAGAAATATCTGTAGCTATAACACTGTGACCCATATCCAAAAGCGTTTTTAATACGCCCTTCCCAAGATAACCATTTGCACCTGTCAATAATATTCTCTTCATTTTATAGACATCTTTTCCTGTTCTTCCTTCTTTTTTAATTCCCCAATTCCACCCTCAACAACACCATCATGCTTAAGCACTGATATAATTGTACCGAAGAAACATTTTATATCCATCGAAAATGCTATCAGTCCACCCTTTCTCAGCTTCTTAGCATAGTAACCGTCAAGCCTTGCCTTATCATCGATTTCAATAGCATCACGACCATTGATTTGAGCCCACCCAGTCAAACCAGGCTTTATATCATTTGCACCGTATTTATCACGTTCAGCGATCAGATCATCCTGATTCCAAAGCGCCGGACGTGGTCCAATAACTGACATTTCCCCTAAAAATATATTAAATATCTGAGGCAGTTCATCAAGACTATACATACGCAGAAATCCGCCAACCCTTGTTATGTACTGCTCCGGATTCATAAGCAAATGCGTAGGCGTATCGTGTGGCGTACACATTTTCATGCTACGAAACTTATATAGGTTAAATGTTTTTTTGTGAAGTCCAACTCTTTTCTGAGTAAAGAATATTGGACCAGGATCGTCAATAAATATTAGAACTGAAAGTATAAACATTGGAATTGCAAGGATAATGATTCCCAATCCTGAAAGAGTAAAATCAAAGAATCTCTTGACACATTTTTTGTACACGCAAAACTCTCCTTTATCTCAATTTTAGTCTGTAATATGTTCATATTCGACCTTAGTGCAGTTTTTTAGAACAATATTAGACTTAACAACTGCATGGCAGTCTATATGACATCCTTTACCTACGATCGAATTATGATTGATAATCGAGCCAGCAGAAATAAAACAACATTCATTTATTTCAGAACCAGTATTCACAACAGCCATTGCCTCAACTATACAACCCTCATGAATGATTGCTGATGGACTGACATAAGCCATTGGACTGATAATCGTAGCAATCTTGTATCCTGCATTTTGTAGCTTTTCTGTCAATTCAAGTCTTAGCATTGAATTACCGATAGCAACTATTCCATGATCATATCCATTTTAAAATTTCTCGTATTGAGCTATCTTTCCAATAGCAATCGAATTTGTTATCATCAAGAAAATCAATTCTACCAAAGCAGTTCATAGCATCAGAAATTTCCTTTGCTACCATTCCATATTGTCCTGCTCCAATTATCAGTAAATTTTCCTTAGAAGAAAACTTTATCAACTTCATCTTCTCCAATCCAACCAATACTATTGATCTGCTCATCCACTCCCATAACAAGAATGACTTTATCATTTCTTACAGATATGGAATCCACAAGCCGATTTTTATTAAAACATCTCCCAAAAATTCTTGACTGTCTGCATATTCAATCTCCTTATCGCTGAAAACTCATACAATCGGTGTTTTTATATTTTCAACAAAGGAATCTAATTTATAAAATTAGATTTCGCCCATTAACAGCAGATGTAAAACTACAGTATTACAGAAAAGTGCAGTCTGCTGTCGTGCTACAGATCTTATTTTTGAATGGTACTATATTATTCATTTTATCACTCATACATTAGACTCTATTCGTATATTTATAATCGAGCCGATATATTTGACTGTGGAATACTATTTTAAGTTCTTATATTAAAACCAGTAATATCAAATGTCATGCCGATACTTAACAAGAGCATTACACGCTCATCAGACAACAGCCACGCACGATAATTTTTCTTCCGTCATACCGTGCGCCCATTGCCTCGGCAGCGTCTTCAACAATCAATGCATTATGTTCCCTGCAAATCTTCACGATCTCGTCTATTTTAGCGGGAACACCGTACAAATGCGCCAACACAACCAGTTCACATCGGGATACATCTCGAAAGCCTTTTCCAAAGCCACGGGGTCCATATTCCAGGTTTCGCGTTCGGTATCTATAAAAATCGGCTCCCCACCCTCGTAAACAACGGGATTAACGCTTGCGTCAAACGTCATATCCGAACAGAAAACGCGCTTGCCCAACAAGCTGTTTCCGGGCTTTGCGTTGGGGTTTATCCTCTCGCCCGCCAATTTCATGCACATATGTAGTGCCGCCGTGCCGCATGACAAAGCCACTGCGTACTTCATTCCGAGGTAATTTGCGGTCAGCTTTTCGAGTTCGTTTATATTTTCACCGACCGTGCTTACCCAGTTGCTTTCGATTGCCTCTTTCACATATTCAAGTTCCTCGCCGTGCATTGTCGGCGACGAAAGCCACACTTTCCTCTCAAACGCTTTCACTTTTCCTCTTCCTTTTTCTTGTTTATACTAACTTTTACCAGCAACAACCGCAATCCCAACACTCTCCGAAATCCCGCTTTCCTATGCGTAAAACCGACTTTCGAGCTTTTTCGTCTCTTTGCGCATAACGCATATTATACGCATTAAATCTCCTATTTTTGGTAATGTTGCATATTTTTAATGCGATATTTTCGTTAATTTCAGCCAACAGAAAGTTGTGGAATTTACAAAAAAAGGATTCCGTGGAGAATTTCTCCATTCGGAATCCCTGATGTATTATTTCACAAATTGCCGTATATGCCGAGCATAACGGGTTTAATATTCTATGTACAGCTGACAAACAATTATGTTATATATTTTTCATATCTGCATTGTTCCTGAACCTTTTCCCCGATAAGCGTTATGGCTTGTTTGGGACACAAACTGATACAGCGATAGCACATTGTGCATCTGCCGCCCGCTGTTGCTTTATTATCTTCAATCTTTATATTTCCCATAGGACAATTTTGACTGCACAGCCCGCACCCAACGCACAAATCACTGATTTTCAACTTGTCGGAGTAGCTTGCCGTTTTATTGTAAAACCACAATCTTTGCCCGAACAGACCTTTTATATGCGCTATAAAACTCAATCCCTCGCGCGGATATTTTCCTGCTTTAATTTGCATTGCCGTTTGTTCAATGCGCTCGTCAGCTGACTTCACTATCTGTTTTTTTCTTCAATACTCTTTTTTAACAGCTTGCTGTAGCACACCGAATCGGGCATTTTTATCTGTAAACCGCCGAGTATCACCGCGCCGCATTTCTTTAAAATCCGTGCAGTACACCCTGTACCGTCGCCGCTGAAAAGTCCCATGTTTTTCAGACTGTATAAAAAGTCCAACCTCAGGCTTTATCGACAGCCTGACTTTTTTGCCGTTCCAGAGTGAAGCGTTGGCTTTTATAAAATCACGCACCATAATCGGGGCATTTGAAAACTGCGTCGGATATCCGAGTACAATTATGTCGTGTTTTTTTCAATATCTGAACAATATCGGTGTGTTCCAACGGAAAGCACTGCGCGGACGCGTCCAACATTTTAACCAGCTTTTTAACACAATGTTCGGTGTTGCCCGTACCACTAAAATATACTCCTACCATTTGCTTGTTACCTTTCAAAAATTGAAATATCTTGAAATGACAATAATCTTATTCAGCTTGTATAAAAAGCCAAATTTCAGACTGTATAGAAAGCCCCAGATGCTAGGAAGCGGTGCTGCGGCTAGGCTTTGTGCCTGCCGCAGTGCCGCTGACGACGCAGATGGGGCTTTATATACAGTCTGACTTATATTTCAGCCGTTGCGCTCTTTAACCACTCCGCTTCTTCACTGTTCAAAAACGGCGAGAGTTTTTCATAAACCCGCTTGTGATAAGCGTTCAGCAGTTCAAGCTGCGGTGATGTGAGATACCTCTTGTCGATCCCCTCGCGGTCAAACGGCACAAGCGTTAACGGCGAAAACCGCAGAAATCCCGCGTTGCAGTCCTTTTCGCACAACAACAGGCTTTCGTGACGAATACCGAATTTCCCCGCTATATAAAGCCCGGGTTCATCTGATGTTATCATTCCCGCCTGCATAGGCGCGTCATCTTTCGCACGGCAGCTTATGCGCTGAGGTTCCTCGTGTACGTTAAGCAAAAAACCTACTCCATGACCTGTGCCGTGCAGGAAATCAAGTCCGTTTTTCCATAACGGTTCACGCGCGGCATAATCAAGGCAGCTTCCGCGTATCCCCTCCGGGAATTTTGCCGAAAGCAAGTTTAAATGCCCCGCAAGCACCAGCGTAAACGCGCGTTTTTCTTCTTCGGTGACAGCGCCGAGAACAAATGTTCTTGTAATGTCCGTTGTGCCGTCAAGATAATGCCCGCCCGTGTCCGACAGCAGCATTCCGCGCGGCTCTAAAACAGCGTTTGTTGTTTCGTCAGCCGAATAATGAACGACGGCGCCGTGTTCTTTGTACGCCATAATCGGCGCAAAACTTTGCCCTAAATAGTTTTCGCCAAGCTTTCTAAATTCCTCCAGCTTTTCCGCAGCGGATATTTCGGTTATTTTCTCCGATTTTACGGCAGTCTTAAGCCACTTCATAAATCGCGTTACGGCAACTCCGTCGCGGATATGCGCGTTTATTTCGCACTGTATCTCTGTCGGGTTTTTTACTGCTTTCATAAGTTCAATCGGACTTTTTTTGTCAATGATGTTGCTGATTGACGAAACAAGATACGCATTTGACGCGCGGGTGTCTGTCATTACTTTTCCGCTGAAATTCCGAAGCGCGGAATATATGCCGTCATAATCGAAAAGTTCTACGTTGTCCTGCTTTAATTCGGCGGTTATATTGCTGTCAAATGCCGTTTTATTCGCAAACAGCGCTGTTTTCCCGCCCTCGCGGTATACTATCATAAACGCCAAAAATACGGGGCAGTATTCAATGTCGCTCCCGCGCAGATTGAGCGTCCATGCTATTTCATCAAGCGCGGATACGACAAGGCAGTCCGCATTTTCTTCGCCCAGCTTCTGCCGTATTCTTTCCAGTTTTTGAGCGCGGGTTTCACCGCAATATTTCTCCGACAGCCTGTACACGGGATTTGCAGACAAAGGCGGGCGGTTTTTCCAGATAATATCACCGAAATCAATATCGGCGTTAAA
This sequence comes from uncultured Clostridia bacterium, assembly GCA_947625455.1. GTDB lineage: Bacteria > Bacillota > Clostridia > Oscillospirales > Ruminococcaceae > CAG-115. The sequence goes on from CANQOJ010000001.1 coordinate 30,348, forward strand.
TCCGATATTCTTAACTGAAAGCGTTTTTTGAAGCTTGCTTTCAAATTCCTTAGTGAGCGTCCTGCCGTCGTACCCCAACTTTGAATTTTCGGGCATTTCCCGAAGCAGATATTGTTCAACAGACGGCGTTTGTTTTTCGCCTGCTTTCATAAGGTCAATGCCGCTGTTTTCGAGCTGTCGTTCAGCCTGCAAAAAATAGCGTCCGTCCGTCCAAAGCGCCGATTTATCCTCCGTTACAACAAGCGTACCCGCAGAGCCCGTAAAACCGCTCAAATACTCGCGCAGTTTGAAATGCGCGCTGACATATTCGGAATTGTGGTAATCGCTCGTTGTTATGACTGCGGCATAAATACCGTTGTCTTTCATTGCCTTTCGTAAATCTTCTATTTCTTGTTTCAAGTTATATGCACCTCGCAATTAAAACGCTGAATTTCGCACAGCAAAGCCGTTTTACGGCATAAAGCGGACTGTCCTGCGCTTTTGTATCATCAATAAAAACCTCGTATTCCCGATTTTCTTTGAGGATTATATCTTTATTCGTGGGGTTTATCATAAACAGAAAACCGTTGTTTTTCAAAATAAGCCTGCCTTTTATTTCGGAAAACGCACCGCCGTTGAAAATGCCGTAATACCGCTTTCTGAACGCTGTTAAGCCTCGGTAATACTCGCAGAGTTCTTTATTTTCGGAAATCAGTTCCCATTTTATTGAGTTCACGCTGTCGGGGAGATTATAGCTGTCAGAACTGAAATTTTTTGTGCGGAGAAATTCCTGTCCCAACTGAAAAAACGCAATTCCCTCCGACAGCATGACAAATGCCGCAGCCATTTTCTCAACGCGCATTATTTTGTCAAGCCGCGCGCCTTTAAGAGAAAGCCGCAGTCTGTCATACAGCGTGTGATTATCGTGACATTCGGCGTAGTTTATGGTCTGAGAGGGATTTGAAATGCCCGTTATCGCCTGCTTTATCGGTTCAAGCCTAGAAAGTTCGCCGCTCATAAAACCTTTGTCGCTTATGTCAAACACATTTCCGCGTATCGCGTCACGGAAACTGTCGCTGAAAAATGCGGTTTTCGGGAGTTTACGCGCGTTTTTGCCGACAGCGCGGTATTTTTCATTAAGCGCACTTTTGCCGCCTGTCCAGCCCTCTCCGTAAACAAGAGCGTGAGGGTTTATTTTCATCAGCTTGTTTCTGACGGCTTGCATTGTCTTTATATCAATAAGCCCCATAAGGTCAAAGCGAAAGCCGTCCAGATGATATTCACGGGCTAAAAACTCAACGCTGTCGACAATGAACTTCCGCGCCATTTTTCTCTCGCTTGCAAACTCGTTTCCGCAGCCGGAGCCGTTTGAAAACGCGCCGTTTTCTTCTCTGAAAAAATATCCCGCAATTTGCCGCTCAAACGTAGATTTTCCCGCGTCATAAACGTGATTATACACCACGTCCGCTATCACGCCTATCCCCATTTTATGCGCGGACATTACAAGCTCCCGAAGTTCAAGAATGGGGTTATTTACTGCGTAATTTCTGCTCGGTGCATTGAAAAAACGCGGATTATAACCCCAGTTGTAACAACTGCCGTCGCTGTCGAAATCGAAAACGGGCATAAGCTGAATATGCGTTGCGCCGAGGGATTTTATATATTCAAGCCCGCATATATATCCGTATTTGTTTTTTACATTCTTCTCGCAGAATGCCCCGAACTTACCGCGGTTAGTAAAATCGGCGCTTTTGTCCATAGAAAAGTCGCGGACGGAAAGTTCTGTTATGACGGGATTTTGCGCTGTTATGGGCTTGTCGTTTTCCCAGCCTGCGGGCGCGTTTTTCTGCATATCTGTGACAATGCCGCGCGTTGCGTCTTTATTCACAAGCCTTGAATAACAGTCGGCGAAAACCGTTGTTTTGCCGTTTTCGCAAACCTCGAACTCGTACTCTTTGCCCTCTAAATCGCCTTTTACCGAAAGTTCAAATATGCTTTCCCTGCGCTTCATTTCTGAACAGGAAACAGCTTGTGCGCTGTCGTAAAGCCTTAGAAACGCTTTTTCGGCAAACGGCTGCCAAAATCTGAAAATCGTTTTTTCTCTTGAATACAGCGCACCAAGCTGACCTCTGAAACAATTTTTTTCGGCAGCTTCAATTCTTCTCGTCATAATCTTTAAACCTATCCAGAAAACTGTGAACACCGCTTTCGTCCTTATAGGACATAATGCGGTCAAGGCGGACATTCTGAACGCTTCGGAAAATATTCATTTCCACCTGCGGATTTTCCTCGCTTAAGTTTGCTATAAGCTGTTTTACAAACGCGCGCTTAGAGCCGTCCTCACGGTCTTTCAGTGCGCAGTCGCAGCCGATTTTCTCAATATTGCAGCTGTCTGCCCATTCCGAAACGCACTTTTCCCTTATAAAGTACATAGGTCGTATAAGCTCCATGCCCTCGAAATTCTGCGCCTTAACGCGCGGGAGCATTGTCTGAGCCTGACCGCCGTACAGCATTCCCATGAGTATGCTTTCGATAACGTCGTCGAAATGATGCCCCAGCGCAATTTTACTGCAGCCAAGTTCCTTTGCCTTTTTATACAGCAATCCCCTGCGCATTTTTGAACACAGGAAGCACGGATTTTTCTCGTTTTCCACAAGTTTAAATACGTCTGTTTTGAACGTTATAAGGTCAATTCCGAGAATTTCTGCGTTTTGATTTATTATACGCAGGCTGTTTTCGGAAAATCCCGCGTCCATTGTCAGATATTTTACGGATATGGGCGTTTTTCCGTGACGTTCATATTCGCGGAAAAGCGCAGAAAGAAGCATGGAATCCTTACCGCCCGATATGCACACGCATATGCTGTCGTTGTCATTAAACAGCCTGTACTCCTCAACTGCCTTATAAAACGGCTTTGCAAGCGTGCGGGCATATTCACGGTTTAATTTATTAAAAATATCTTCGCTCATGTTATAATCTCATATATGTTTCGGCAAGCTGACGAAGCATTTTCGCATGCCTTTTCTTCATGTCCTTTTTCTTCATGCGCCAGCTCCAGTTCCCTCCAAGCGTTGAGGGAACGTTCATTCTTCCCTTTTTGCCTAAGCCTAAAACGTCCTGCATGGGTATCACGGCAAGTTCTGACGGTGATGAATAGGCGGTGCGGATTGCACAGCGGTTTAACGGGAATGAAAACAGCTTTCCTATATACTTTCTGCACATTGCCTTTGTTTTAATGTCAGCCTCGGAATACCATTGTTTAAAGGTGGCGTTGTCGTGAGTTCCCGTATAGCAGACGCTGTTTTTCGGATAATTGTGAGGGAGGTGGTCATTGTCGGCGTTTTCGGGATTGAAACCGAACTGCAGTACCCGCATGCCCGGAAAACCGCTGTCCGCAAGCAATTGTTTTACGCTGTCGAAAATATCTCCCAAGTCCTCCGCGATTATGTCGGCATTCGGAACTTCGTCTGCTATCGCCTTAAACAAATTCATTCCCGGACCTTTTTCCCAGTTTCCGTGTTCGGCTGTTTTTTCGCCGTAGGGAATGGCGTAATAGGTGTCGAATGCGCGGAAATGGTCAATTCTCAGCATATCGAAAAACTCCGCCGACTTTTTGACTCTTGCAACCCACCAGGCGTAATTGTCGGTTTTCATTGTCGTCCAGTCGTACAGCGGATTTCCCCAAAGCTGACCGGTTTTTGAGAAATAATCGGGCGGTACTCCCGCAACGCGCTTCGGACAAAGTTTTTCGTCAAGTTCAAACAGCCTCGGCGACGCCCAGACGTCAGAACTGTCGGGAGAAACATATATCGGAATATCGCCGATTATCTTTATTCCCTTTTGAGAACAGAAGTTGTGAAACCTCGTCCACTGACGGAAAAAGATGTACTGGCAGAACTTGTGGTAGCGGATTTCATTTGAAAGCTTTTCGGTATACTGTTCAACAGCTTCAAGCCTGCGGAACTTTATTCCGTTTTCCCACTGCGTCCACGGTATCCCGCCGAACTCGTTCTTTAATGCCATAAACAATGCGTAATCATCAAGCCAGAACTTCTGTTCCAGCATAAATCCCGTAAATCCCACATCATCAGTAAAACCCGCAAACGCCTTGTGCAGAAGTTCAGAGCGCGTTTTTGAAACTTTGTCATAGTCGACAATGCGCGGATCCGCCCCGAAATCAGCGTTCTCGCAGTCGCTTTTCGACAGCAAACCCTGTTCGCAAAGTTCGTCAAGGTCGATAAGCAGCGGATTTCCCGCGAATGACGAAAACGGCTGATACGGCGAATCACCGTATCCCGTAGGTCCTATCGGCAATACCTGCCAGTATGTCTGACCTGCGCTTTTCAGCCACTCCGCAAACCTCTCCGCTTCTTCTCCAAGTGTTCCTATGCCGTATTTTGACGGCAATGATGTTATGTGCAGCAATACGCCGCAGCTTCTTTTATCCATTTTTTCACTCCTAAAGTTTTTTACATCTATTTATCTGTTCCAATATTTTCTGTCCAAATTTCTGAAACTTATCGCCTGAGTTATGCAGGACTTGTTTATGTCCTTTATTCCCGCAAGGTCGGCGCATGTTCTTGCTACTTTCAGTATCCTGTCATACGCGCGCGCGGAAAGTCCCAGACCGTCAAACGCCGATTTCAACAATGCGTCAGCGTCAGGCGTAAGACGGCAGACATCGCCTATAATGTCCGAAGTTATACGGCTGTTGGATTTAATTCCCGTGCCTTTAAAACGTTCGGCTTGTATATCGCGGGCGCGCTGTACCCTTTCGGCTATCTGCGCCGAGGTTTCCTGCGCCTTTCTTGTTGACAAATCGTCATATTCAACGGGCTTCACCTCGATTTGAATATCTATTCTGTCAAGCACGGGCTGTGATATTCTGTTAAGATATGCCGTCACCATTTTCTCGGTGCAGGTGCATTTTTTCTTCGGATTGCCGAAATTTCCGCAAGGGCAGGGGTTCATTGCCGCGACAAGCATAACTTCGCATGGATAGCTTACAGAGCCGCTTGCCCTTGAAATCAATATCTCGCCGTTTTCAAGCGGCTGGCGCAAGGTTTCAAGCGTTCTCCTGTCAAATTCGGGCAGTTCGTCCAGAAACAATACGCCGTTGTGCGCAAGCGAAATCTCCCCCGGTCTCGGAATTGTTCCCCCGCCGACAAGCCCCGCGCCGCTTATCGTATGGCTTACGGCACGGAACGGGCGAGTTGTTACAAGCGGTTCTTTGGGATTTATAAGCCCCGCTATGGAATGTATCTGCGTGGTTTCAATGCTTTCAGCAAAGGTTATCTTAGGCAGAATTGACGGTATTCTCTTGGCAAGCATTGATTTTCCCGAACCCGGCGGTCCTACCATAAGGATATTGTGCGAACCTGCCGCCGCAACTTCAATAGCCTTTTTAGCTGACGTCTGCCCCATTACGTCCGCGAAATCCTCACGGTACACAAGCCTTTCTGCGCTCGGTATATAGCGCGGTTCGGGAGTTAATAACGTTCGGTTTTGCAGGAAGTTTACTATCTCGGTTATATGTTCAATGCCGTATATTTCAATGTTGTCCGCGGCTGACGCTTCTTTTGCGTTGGCTTTCGGCAAAAACAGGCGCTTTATGCCGTTTTGCTCTGCGGTTATGGTCATACTCAGAGCGCCGTTTATAGGGGCAATCTGCCCGTCAAGCGACATTTCCCCTATAAACGCCGTGTCGGAAAGTTCGCAGTCAATAACCCCGCCGAGCTTCATAAGTGCAATCATTATAGGCAAATCGAACATTGAGCCTATCTTCTTTACGCTTGCGGGCGCAAGATTTACGGTAACGCGCCCGTTTAACAGCTTAAGACCGAGCTGCCCCGTAACGGCGCGTATTCTAGCCTTGCTTTCCTGCACGGCGGTATCGGGAAGACCGACAACGTCAAAATTCGGCTGTCCCGCGGTTATGCTCGCCTCGACAGTCACGGGAAAAGCGTTCAGTCCGAAAAGACCGACGCTGTTTATTTTACTGAACATAATTTACCCCTTATTTTACAAAATTCGTCTTTAAATTATATTTTACCATAATTTTGTATAAATTGCAACGGTTATGCCTGCATTTTTTTGAGAAATTTTATAGTTCTGTTCAGTTTTTGTTATTGAAAAAAATTTATATTTGTGTTATAATAAATAATGTATTGTTGTATATCAATAAACATAGAGGGAAAATATGGAAAATGATATAATTTATGGGAGAAACGCGGTTATTGAAGCGCTGCGTTCCGAAAAGGAAATCGACACGGTTTTTGTTCAAAAGGACTTGAAGATTGACGGTGTGGCGGCAATGGCAAAAGAGCGCGGCGCTGTCGTAAAGATAGTCGGCGCGGAGAAAATAACGTCGCTTGCGGGTACGCCTAAACACGGCGGTGTGTGCGCACAGCTGTGCGCTGTTCAATATGCGCAGCTTACGGACATTCTCGCTGTTTCGGAAAGCAAGGGCAAACCGCCGTTTATCATAATCGCCGACGAAATAGCCGATCCGCATAACCTCGGCGCAATCATTAGAACAGCCGAAGCGGCGGGCGCGGACGGCGTCATTATACCGAAAAGGCGCTCGGCGGGGCTTAACTCAACGGTTTTCAAAACCTCTGCAGGCGCGGCGGCTTGGATAAAGGTTGCGAGAGTGGCTAATCTTGTGGACACGATAAAAACTCTCAAGAAGAAAAACATATGGGTGTACGGAATGGAGGCAGACGGAGAGCCGTATGACAGGATTGATTTTTCGGGCGGCGCGGCAGTTGTCGTGGGCTCGGAGGGTTTCGGTCTTTCAAGGCTTGTAAGAGAAAACTGCGATGTTATAGTGTCGCTGCCTATGTACGGAAAGGTAAATTCACTGAATGCTTCGGTTTCAGCAGGAATTTTGATGTACGAAATAGTAAAGCATAGAAAATAATTTAAAGGAAGTGTATTTATGCCAAGAAAAAACTACGATATTGACAATATTTTAAAAGAAGTCGATGATTTGCGGACTGACGAGCAAACTCCCGCGTACAAAGGGAGCGTTACGGAGATTATCGGAGGAAGCGACTATGAAATGCTTGCGGGTTCGCAGAAAAAGCCTAAAACAGGTCAGCAAAAGCCCGATTTAAGCGTTACACAGCTGATAAACGAATACTCCGACAAGCGTGATGACGGCGCGGCTAAACAGTTCACCGAACAGCAGACTGACGAAAGGCGCTCTAAAGAGGTTTCCGAAGCAATCGAGCAGGAAAGGAGACGCAGGCTGTTTGACGACAATGAGCTGGAATTTGTTCCCAACAACTATAACCAGAAAATGACTTTCCAGACAAACACCCTGGTTATGGGCAAAAACGGCGCGCCTCCTGCCGAAAACAATGCAAATCCGACGGTTTCGGGCGAAAATGACGACATAATTTTCCATACAAGCAGTGACCTTGTTACCACAGAAACCATGCAAATGCGCAAGCAGCAGCGCATTGACGAAATAAACCGCGCGCTTCTGAAAGCAGACAGCGAAGCGCAAAGTTCGGACGAAATGCTGGATATGCTTAATCCTGCGGAAAAGCGCGAAAAGGTTGCGGATATGCTGAAAGCCGACGATACCGCGACAGATACGCTTGCGGTTGCGGGAAACGATTTTAAGAAAATCAGCAGAGAAGAACATGTCACCGAGTATAAACCCACTACCCGCAAAAAAGAAAACAGCGCGCCCGTATCTTCGGGAAAGCAGATAAACATGCGAAATCTTCATCTCGGAGAGACTCTGGCTGACGCGCTTGACAAGAAAATTGCGGGAGATAACGAACAGCAAGGCTATGACATACAAACTCCCGACGATATGGAATATCCCGCGGATTCGGGGAAAATTGACATTATCGGAGAAACCGGAGAACAAAATGACGAGGAAGCGGAGAGAGTTCGCGTTGCAAATGAACTTGCACGAAAGCGCAAGCGCAAAATCGCGAACTTTATCCTTGAAAATCCGAGCGGCGAGGAAGATGAGTTCAAGCCCGAAAACAACGATTATGACGGCGACGAAGATGATGATGAACCCATTGACCTTGATGATGAAGAGGTTATCCGCGACCGTTTAAACCGCTCGTCAAAGGGACTTTTCTGGCGTCTTGTGATTACGGGGATTATGTTTATAGCTACCCTTATAATCGGCATTTTAAACACCGCGAATTACGAAAATCTCGGCTTTCTGGGCGAAGTTATAAATTACCGCTCGTTTACGGAAAACTATCTGTACTGCATGCTGACAATAGGCGTGCTGTCGTTCAGTACTTGTTCGTCTGTTATTGCAAACGGCTTTTCAAGGCTGTTCAAAGGTCACCCCGATGGCGATACCTTATGCGCGTTTGCGCATATATCGGCAATAGTTGCGACTATCCCTTATCTTTTCAGAATTGAATACGTTCAGCGTTCAATGTCGCACGTTTATCTTATGGTGTCGCTCGGATTGCTGTGCTTTAACACACTGTCAAAGCTTATTGCAGTGAAAACCGCGCAGAAGAACTTTGCGTTCGTTTCTGCGGATAAGCCGAAATATTTTGCCGAGATATGCGACAAGGGCAGCGCCGAGCAACTCTCAAAGGGCGCGGTTTCGGGCGTTCCCGTAACTGCCGCAACGAGAAAAACAGAGATGCTGAAAGATTTCATTGTTTCGACATACTGCGAGGACGCGTCTGACAGAATTTCGGGGAAACTGACGATTGTGACGATTATCGCGGCTGTTCTCGGAGGAATTATTGCATTCCTTACAAACGGCGACGAGTTATGGGAAAACAACCTTTCATGGGCGTTTACCGTACTTTCGGCAATATTCTGCCTTGGCGCGGCGTTATCATGTTCTATGACGGTTACAATTCCGCTTATGCTTGCGGCGGTAAAGGGCAAGAAGAACGACTTTGCTATCTTAGGTTATGAAGCCGTTGAGAATTTCAGCGAAACGAACTCTGTTCTTGTTGACGCGTCGGCGTTGTTTCCTCCAAAATCCGTTGTAATAGACAACATCTGCGGTTATGACAAACCCTCAAACCGCGGCGACGGCAAAGTCAACATTGACGAAGCGATTATACTCGGCGCAAGCCTTGCATATGCTACGGGAAGCATACTGTCCGACGCGCTGTTCAATATGCTCGACTACAAAAAAGAACTTCTGAAAAACGTAAACGGGATAGTATATGAAAACAATCTCGGCGTTATGGGCTGGATAGACAGAAGAAGAGTTTTGCTGGGCACAAGAGAACACATGATGGCGCACGACATTTCCGTCCCCAGCGTCAAAAAGGAAACCGCCGCAAATCCGAAAAACGACAACGTTATTTATCTTGCGGTAGGAGGAGAAGTCTGCCTGCTGTTCTTCGTTTCGGTTTCCGCTGACAAGCAGGTAAGCGAAAAAGTGAACAAGCTTGTATCGGAGGGCGTTTCGATTATAGTTAAATCAGTGGACGGAATGATTTCAAGCGGCACGGTGGCAAGCGCGTTTAATATTGAAGATGAAGCAGTGAGAGTGATACCGTTTGACTGCTTTGAAAGCTTCAACGACTGCACCAAGTTTGTTTCAAGCGGAAGCGCGGGGTTATCTCTGGGCGGTTCGTTCAACTCGCTTGCGGAGGGCATATCAACAGCCAAAAGCCTGCGCACGAAGATTTCAATAGGCTCAATGATACAGATATTCTCTGTCGCAGTAGGAATTTTGCTTGCGGTTATATTCATGCTGTTTAAAATGTACGATATGTTCAACGGACTTTGGATATTGCTGTACGGCGTTGTTACGGCGGCGATTACGGTAGGCGTTCCGTTTATAAAGCGCTTATGATATTAACGGACGAGGAATATATGGAAAAGGCTCTTGCGCTTGCGGGAAAAGCTGCCGAAATGGGGGAAATTCCCGTGGGCGCAATAGTTGTAAATTGTGACGGCGAGATTGTTGCCGAAGCTTACAACGAACGCGAAACGCTTAATTCTCCTACAGCGCACGCGGAAATGCTCGCAATTGAACGCGCGGCAAAAGCCTTAAACAACAGACGGCTGTCGGACTGCACGCTATATGTAACGCTTGAACCCTGCCCTATGTGCGCGGGGGCGGTTATAAACGCGCAGATGAAAAGGGTTGTTTACGGGGCATTTGACGAGAAAAACGGCGCATGCGCGTCGGTAACGGCGCTGTTTGACGAGAAATTTACGCATATTCCGAGAGTGAGAAGCAGAGTGCTTGAAGAACGGTGCGGGAAAGTGCTTTCGGACTTTTTTAAACAATTGCGGGACAGACATTGATTATCTAAAGGAAAAAACACAAAGAATGAGTGACAAGCCTAATTCACAGAACAGATACCGAACTCTTGCGGGAAACATAATCATACTCGGCATAGGTCAGTTCAGTTCAAAGCTTCTTGTGTATGTAATGCTGAAATTCTACACAAGTATGCTCGGAACAGCGGGCTACGGCGATATGACGAACATAATAAACGCAGGTTCGCTTCTCATATCCGTTTTTTCGCTGTCGATTGCAGAGGGCGTGCTTAGATTTGCCCTCGAAAAAAACAACAACGGGAAAATGGTGTTTTCGATAGGCATAAACATAGCGTTTTGCGGGTGCGTTGTATTCGGCGCGTTTGTGCCGCTTGTCGGGCTTATACCCATGCTTAAGGGGTATGAGTGGATGCTGTTTATTTATGTTCTGGCGGGCGCGCTTAAAGAGGTTTGCGGAATTTATGTGAGGGCGAGGATTTCTGTAAAGCTGTTTGCGGTTGACGGGATATTGACGACAGTTTCCATGATTATCTTCAATCTCGTGCTTCTCGGAATTTTCAAGTTCGGCATAAACGGCTACATCTGGTCGGTTGTTCTAAGCAACCTTGCCTCAATCATTTTCCTAAACATCACCGCGCGTCTTTACAAGCAGTACAGACCGTTCAGAAACGACAAACAGCTGTACATTTCGATGATGCGCTACAGCATACCGCTTATGCCGACAACGATAATGTGGTGGATAATCAACATGTCGGACGGATTTATGGTGACTTCGTTTATCGACAGCGACGCAAACGGAATTTACGGGTTTGCGTATAAATTTCCGAACCTTGCGGCTGTCGTGGTAGGCATTTTCGCGCAGGCATGGCATATGTCCGCCATAACCGAAAGAAACTCGCGCACCGTGTCGAAATTCTACTCGAACATATTCAGCATGATGCAGACGGTGGTGTTTATTGCGTGCGCGGGGATAATGCTGATTTTAAGACCTGTGATAATGCCGTTTTTCGGAACGGAAGAATTTGCACCCGCGTATTTTTATGTTCCCATTTTGCTGGGCGCGGTTATATTTCAATGCTTCAACAACTTCCTTTCAAGCATTTACGAGGCTTCGCGCAAAACCACTCACGCGCTTATTTCTTCCGCTGTCGGCGCGGCGTCAAATATAGCGATGAACTTTCTGATGATACCGAAAATGGGGATTTCAGGCGCGGCGCTTGCAACTCTGTTCAGCTATCTTATCGTGTTTATCTACAGAGTGATTGATACGAGAAAGCTGTTGTATATGACGATATACTGGCTGAAAGTTGTCGTAAACATAACGCTTCTGGCGGGAATGTCGCTTTCTATTATGTTTCTGCCGTTCGGACTTTTGCAGAACGTTATAAACGCAGTGATTTTCATAATCGTTGTCGCTTTGAATTTTAAGACCTGTGTTCAGGCAGTAAAGCTTATATTAAACAAGAAAAAGAAAAAGGAAAAGAAAGATGAAACAGTTTCTTGAAATCGCGAAAATAACGGCAACGCACGGGATACGCGGAGAAGTGAGATGTCAGTATTACTGCGATTCTCCGGATATACTCTGCGGATTTGAAACGCTGTATCTCGACAAGGGTAAAACGTCTGTTGAGATAGAGAGGGCGTATGTTCACAAAAACGTTGTCATTTTGAAGATAAAGGGCGTTGATTTGATAGAAAACGCGCAGAAGTATATCGGGAAAATGCTGTATATGGACAGAAACGACGCTGAACTTCCCGACGGTGTGTATTTCATTCAGGATATAATCGGACTGACCGTTAAAGACGCGCAGACGGGAGAGATATACGGCAAAATATCGGACGTTTACCAAAACGGCGCGACAGATGTTTACTCGATAAAAAAAGAAAACGGCAGAGAACTTATGTTCCCGTATATAGATGATGTAGTAAAGAAAATTGACTTAGAAGCGGGAGAAATGCTGATAATACCGCTTGAGGGGCTGTTTGATGAGGATTGACATAGCGACGTTGTTTCCCGAAATGTGCGAAAAGGTGTTTAATGAAAGCATTGTGGGGCGCGGCATAAGAAACGGTTATATCGAAATTTACGCTCACAATATCCGAGATTACACGTTAAACAAGCACAAAAATGTTGACGACAAGCCATTTGGCGGCGGCACGGGCATGGTAATGCAGGCGCAGCCGATATATGACTGCGTAAAAGCTATAATGTCAATGCACAAAACGCCCCCGCGCGTTATATATCTTTCTCCGCAGGGAAAAACGCTGACGCAGGAAAAGGTGCGCGAACTCGCAAAGGAAAGCGGACTTGTTCTTATCTGCGGGCATTACGAGGGCATTGACGAGAGGGTTATAGAAGAACTTGGCGCGGAGGAAATTTCAATAGGCGACTATGTGCTGACAGGCGGGGAATTGCCCGCGCTTATTCTGACTGACGCTGTGGCAAGACTGCAGGAGGGCGTGCTGCCTAACGAGGACGCGTACAGCATTGAAAGTCATTATGACGGACTGCTCGAATACCCGCAATATTCGCGGCCGGAAATATGGAAAGAGCGGAAAGTTCCCGAAATACTGCTTTCGGGCGACCATAGGCAGGTAGTTGAATGGCAGAGGAAAAAATCGCTTGAAGTCACGAGAAAAAAGCGCCCCGATTTATACGAGGCGTATATTAAAAGGCTTACGGAATGTTTTATAGGCGAATTTAAGGCAGGATATGACGTTACCGAAAACGCAAAGTTTAAGTTCTGCGCTCTTTCAGACGAGGATTTGAAGCTTGTGAAGCGCGGGAAAAAGCGGGAAATTGAACTCGACGGCAAAGAGGGAGAATACGTTATACTGACGGACGATACGGACATTCCGAAGTTTGTTGTAATTATAACGGGAAAAAACGGACAAAACGTAAAATTCAGACTTATCTACAAATCGAAAAAGGAAGAAAACAATGACTAAAAACGCATTTATAGCAATTACGGGCAGACCTAACGCGGGAAAATCCTCGCTTACAAATCTGCTTGTGGGAGAGAAAATTTCAATCGTCAGCGAAAAGCCCCAGACAACGCGAAACCGCATAAACGGCGTGCTTACAAAGGGCGAAGTGCAGTATGTGTTTATTGACACTCCGGGGTTTCTGAAACCGCGCACAAAGCTTGGCGAGCATATGGCAAGGTCGGTCAGGACAAGCGTTGATGATGTTGACTGTGCGATACTTATGGCTGACGCAACGAAAAAGGTTTCAGCTGTTGAACATGAACTTATAAGGTCGTTTAAGTCGCACGGAACGCAGGTTGTTCTACTGCTCAACAAAATTGACCTTGTGAAATCAAAAGAGGATTTACTTCCGCTTATCAGCGAATACAGCAAGCTGTACGATTTCGCGGAGGTTATTCCGATAAGCGTAAAAAGGCGCATAAACACGGAGCTTATTATGCCCGCGCTCGAAAAATACGCAGTCGAGGGAGAACATTTTTTCCCCGACGATATTGCAACCGACCGCACCGAGAGATTTTTATGCGGAGAGATAATCCGCGAGAAGCTGCTGTGGACAATGCAGCAGGAAATCCCGCACGGGACAGCCGTTGACATTGAGAGCTTTACTTCTCACTTAAACAAAAGCGGCGCCGAAATAACTGACATCGGCGCGGTTATAATATGTGAAAAGCAGTCGCACAAGGGCATGATTATAGGGAAAAACGGAGAACGGCTTAAACAGATAGGTTCTCTTGCAAGAAAGGATATTGAAGAGTTGCTTGATACAAAGGTAAATCTTCAGATATTTGTAAAAGTAAAGGAAAACTGGCGCGACAACGAGCATTTCATCATTGACAACAAGATTGCAGATGAATAAAAGCCTGCAAATACGCTGTTAAAGTTTCTTAAGTTCTTTTTCAACATTGGTGATGACGGAGAAAAGCGCCGCGCTTTGCTTGGGATAATCGTGTTCAATGCGCGAGTTTGTTATCTTCTCGTCGGCTGTTCCCTCTTTTTCAGCGCTTTTGGACGCAACGTCCTCAAGGCTTAGTTCAGCAACGGTAATGCCCGAAAGGCTTTCGCGGGGAATTGAAAACAAGTTCTCGTCATTTTCACCGCCCGCGCTGTACACCATTCTGAACGCGCGGTAAACGGCGGTGAGCATATAATTTCCGACAGATTTTGCAAGCTTCTGGTTTTTGGTCTTTATAAGCAGCGAGAACACAACTTCAGCGGCATTTGTGACAAGTTTTTTCCTTAAAAGCGTACTCGTTGAGGCAATATTTTCGCTTGCGGCATCATAGGCGGTGCTTTCATCAAGTTCGTTTTCCGTTACGACAACGCCGCTGCGAGAACTGCTTCTGCCAAGTATGTAATCCACGGAAACGTTGTAGAAATCGGCGGCTTGAACCAGAAAATCCAGTCCGCACTCGCGTTTTCCGTTTTCATAATGCGACAAAAGCGCCTGGGCAACGCCAAGCTTGTCAGCCGCTTCCTTTTGTCTTAAACCGCGTTCCTTACGCAGAAGCTTTAATATTCTTGGAAAGTCTTTGTTCATCTATTTATCTCCAAATTACCCAAATATATTTTTTATCACAAAGTATATTATATTACATTTATGTCGATATGTAAACCGTCATAATTACCAAAATTTCGACATTTCTGTAGGTCAATATTCCTAATCATACAATATATAGGAGGCAATTCATGCGAAACTACTATTTATACCTTATCCGTCACGGAATAACACAAGGAAATCTTGACGGAAAATATATCGGACAGACAAATCTGTCGCTTTGTCCTGAGGGGAGGAAGATGATAGAAAATTTCTGTGAATGTGAACTTTATCCCGAAGTTGAAAAAGTGTATTCGTCACCGCTTGAAAGATGTCTTGAAACTGCGGAGATAATTTATCCCGACCAGAGGCTTATGATAATAGATGAACTTTGCGAGATGAATTTCGGGGATTTTGAAAACAAAAGCGCTGAACAGCTTAAAGATTTGCGGGAATATAAGGACTGGCTGAAAGGCGGGGTTGAGTCTGCGCCGCCTAACGGCGAGAAATACGGTGATTTCATTCTCCGCTGCATCAGCGGTCTTGACAGCGTATTCAGCGATATGATGAAGAATGACCTGCAATACGGTGCGGTTATCACTCACGGCGGTGTTATCACAAATCTGCTGTGCGGTTATGGGTTGCCGAAAGGCAAGCCCGCGCAGTATATGTGCGCACCGGGCGAGGGATTTGAAATTGCGCTTTCTCCCTTTTTATGGCAGAAAGGTCCGACATTTGAGGTTTTGGGCAAAATGACGCTTACGGGGAACATAAACCCTTGAT
Source organism: uncultured Clostridia bacterium (assembly GCA_947625455.1). GTDB lineage: Bacteria > Bacillota > Clostridia > Oscillospirales > Ruminococcaceae > CAG-115. The sequence goes on from CANQOJ010000001.1 coordinate 45,880, forward strand.
AACGGGAAACGTTACAGAGGCAGCAAGGGGGAAACTTTTGAAAAAGCCTTATTCCGGATAAGTAAGCGTATAAGGCTTTTTCAATAATCATCAATTACGCTTTCAGCCCTGTTTTCTCCTCAAATTCGGCAACGGTCATGTGCGCTTCTTCAGCAGCTTGTGCAAGTGTAAGAATACCTTTTTTCACAAGA
>CANQOJ010000002.1 GCA_947625455.1 uncultured Clostridia bacterium
GCAGTATCCCGAATAACTCATGCTGTCCTTTGCGGCAAGTTCAAGCAAATCGCGGACTGTTATTCCCTTGAACCTCACGGGCTGTTGAAAAGCGTAAGCAATGCCGTTGTTTGCACGCTCTGTAACGGAAAGAGGCGTGATATCCTCTCCGTCAAGCAGTATCTGCCCCTCTGTCGGCTGTTCAACTCCCGCGATAAGCTTTGCAAGCGAAGTTTTTCCTCCGCCGTTAGGTCCTGTTATAACGGTAAGCGCGCCGCTTGTCTTAAACGAAACGCCCTTTAATATCTCGTTTCCGTCAGATGTTTTCCAGTGCAGGTTTTTTATTTCAAGCAAAAAATCAGCCCCTTTTAGAAGTAAGAGATTAGAGGTAAGAGGTAAGAGTTTGGGGGAAAGGTGGATTGATGAACTTAGCCTTTTAGAAGTAAGAGATTAGAGGTTAGAGATAAGAGTTTGATAGAAAAGTTGTTTGATGAACTTAACCTGTTACCAACTTATATATTTTACCACAAATCCCGTTGTTTGTCAAGAGTTATGGCTTTCATTTATGCACTTAAATGCGCTTTGTGATAAATTCAAGAATGTCGTTCATGACTTCGTCTTTATTGAGTTCAAACAGCAGTTCATGCCTTGCTTCTCTGTAAATGCGCAGGTTTACGTCACAGCCCCGTTCAAGGTACTTAATAACTGCATGCCTCACTCCGCTCCCATACTCGCCAATGGGATCCATTCCCCCGCTTAAAAACAGCATCGGAATGTCGGTAGGCGTGTTTTCTATGACCGCCTGAGAATTACAGCATAAAAGCGCGTTCAGCATATCGCGATATCCCGCGACGGTAAATGTGAAATTGCATTTCGGGTTTTTGATAAAGCCGTCAACGTCAGCATCGTCGCGCGATAGCCAGTCGTATGCTGTACGCCTGTTTTCGGTGCGCAGGTTCAAAACGCTGTATACCATTTTCGTTATGTTTTTATGGCGATACAGGTCGCCGTTTCTTTTTACCGCCGTATCGAGAATTTTCCTTAACGGCGCTTTGCCCGTTATTCCTCCCGCAGTACCCATAATGACAGCGCCGTTAAAAGTGTCGTAATATTTTGAAAGGTAAATCCTCGCCATAAAACTGCCCATGCTGTGCCCCATAAGAAATAAGGGCGTATCGCCGAATTTATCGCGTATAATGCTGTTCATTCTGTGCAGGTCGCGCACCATATTCTTATAGCCGTCATGACTTCCGAAATATCCGAGCAAATCCTCGTGAGCGACAGAATTTCCGTGTCCTATGTGGTCATGTCCGCAAAAGGCAATACCGTTTTTGCACAGGAACTTTGCAAATTCTTCATAGCGTTCAATAAACTCGCACATTCCGTGTGAAAACTGAACGACAGCCCTAGGTTTTTCAGGAACGTACATATAAAATCTTATGTCGCAAAGTTCGGTTGCGCTTGGAAATCTTCCCGTTATCTTCTTCATACTTACTCCCTATCTCAAAAACGCTTCAAGCCTGTAAATAGGCTGTCCGAGCTCGGTAAAGCGTTTTTCGTATTCGGTCATAATATTCCCCTCAAAGGCGCTGTTATGTAAATCAAGGGAAACGTTTTTCAGACCGAAACCGTTTTGCGAGAGTTTTTCAAGCGAAAATTCAAAGAAGTGCATATTGTCGGTTTTCTGGTGAATTTCAGCGTCAGGTTTCATTATCCTGCGGTATATCTCTAAAAACCGCTCGTGAGTAAGGCGGTGAGAAGCGTATTGATTTTTGGGAAACGGGCAGCTGAAGTTCAGAAAAATGCGGTCAATTGTGCTGTCATGAAACAGGTGGCAGAGATACTCGGCTTGTCCCATGCAGAATTTGAGGTTAGGCAATTTAAGCTTCATTTGCTCTTCCATTCCCGTCACAAGAACATTCGGCGTTTTCTCAACGGCAATTAAATTTATATTCGGGTTTTTCCTTGCAAACTCAATCGCAAACCCGCCTTTCCCGCAGCCTATTTCAAGATACAGCGGGTTGTTGTTGCCGAAAGTTTTATTGCTGTCGGCGAAAAATTCTTCCGACAGCGGTTCGTTTGCGTGTTCATTTTGGCACTGCATATACAGCATAACTTCACGGCAGTTATTGAGCCTTTCATCAAGATTTTTCTTGCGACGCATGCGCACGATGTATCCCACCTTTTTTAGTAATCAATAGTGATCTTACACTTTAACTTGTTTGTTTCCTTTGCCGCGCAGTATACAGTGTACAGTGGAAAGTATACAGCAAAGGTATCTGCTTCGCAGATATAATTAGATTGTTTTGGAATTATAAGTGCGTATGTAATCGGTAGGTTTACGCTCTTGTAACTTCAAAACAATCAATATTGTCCGCGCCAGCGGACACCTTTGCTGTTTACTTTCCACTGTCCACTGTATACTCTCTCCCCCGCCGATACTCTTTTTTAAACCGACAGTTCTCTTCCCATCAGAACTCCCATGATCGAAGACATCATCAGCCCTCTTGTCCAGCCGCTCGAATCGCCTAAACAATGCAGTCCGCTTATGTTGGTGTTGAAGTGTTCGTCCATTTTAACGCGGTTTGAGTAAAATTTAAGTTCGGGTGAATACAAAAGCGTTTCCCTGCTTGCAAATCCCGGTACTACATCATCTACCGACTTGATGAAGTTTATAATGTTGGTCATTGTCCTATACGGCACTGCCGCAGTTATATCCCCCGCAACAGCATCGGGGAGCGTTGGTTTTACGTTTGAAAACGAAAGTTCTTTATCCCATGTCCGCTTTCCGTCAAGAATATCGCCGTAGCGCTGAACAAGGATATGCCCCGCGCCAAGCATATTTGTGAGTTCTCCTACTTTTTTGGCGTATTCAATGGGCTGATTGAACGGCGTGCTGAAATTGTGCGAACAGAGGATAGCAAGGTTTGTGTTGTCGCTTTTCAGACCTTTAAACGAGTGACCGTTTACAACTGCAAGTCCGTTGTCGTAATTCTCCTGCGCGACAAAGCCTCCGGGATTTTGGCAGAATGTACGGACTTTGTTGCGAAAAGGCGCGGGATAACCTATAAGCTTGCTTTCATAGAGTACGTCGTTCACTTCCTCCATGATTTCACTGCGCACCTCAACCCTTACGCCTATATCCACAGTGCCGGGGCTATGTTCTATATTATGTTCAACGCAAATCCTTTCAAGCCAGTCAGCGCCCTTGCGACCTGTTGCAATAACGGTGTGTTCTGCGTAAACAGTCTGTTCGGCGCCGTTTCTTTCGCATATAACCGCGCCTTTGCAGACTTTGTCCTCAATGATTATGTCCTTACATTCGGTTTTGAACATTATGTCAACCCCGCTGTCGAGCAGGTGTTTTTCAATGCGCCGATAAAGTTCATGCGCCATTTCTGTGCCGAGATGACGAATAGGGCAGTCGACAAGTTTCAGATTTGCATTTATGGCTTTTTTGCGTATCGCGCGGATTTTTTCGGGATCTGAAATTCCCTCAACATGCGTATCCGCGCCAAATTCAAGGTAGATTTTATCGGTATACGCAATGGTTTCCTGCGCTTTTTGTTCGCCTATAAGTTCGGGCAACGTTCCCCCTACCTCGCAGGACAGCGACAATTTCCCGTCAGAAAACGCGCCCGCGCCCGAAAATCCCGTGGTTATATGGCAATACGGCTTGCAGTTCATGCATTTTCGCGTTTGCGATTTAGGACAGCTTCTGTTTTCAACAGCTTCGCCCTTTTCAACTATAAGTATCTTCTTCTTTGAATTGTTTCTGAGCATTTCAATTGCGGTGAAAATACCTGACGGACCTGCTCCGATTATTAGAACATCATATTTCATAACTTGCTCCTTTTAGATGTAAGAGGTTAGCGCATTATCCTCCTTCGTCGGATAACGCTGTAAGAGGTTAGAGTTGTTGCCTCAAACAACAGTTTTATTATAACATATTCTTCTCGGCTTGTCATTATTTTTTGAAAAAAATATAAGCGGGTTGAAATTCGGAGTTAATTGTGCTACAATAGTAATTGATGAATAATTTGACAACTTTGAAAGGTATTTTATATGGAAAAAATAAGCATACTTACAACCCCTGTTGAATTTGACAAGAGCGATTTTTTAAGCCTGCTGTCGCTGTCTGCGGGAAATGCAATCTATAGGCAAAACCGAATGGGAGAACTTGTCATAGGCGACAACGGGTGGAATGTTGACGTTAAGAACAGGCTTATTACATTCGGGAAAAACACATTTGACTGCGGGATAATAGGCTCTGAAGATTTTACAAGAGTTACCTGGCTGTGGGGCTGGGCGATAACCGAAAGCGGACTTCCCGAAAACGCTTTTGCCCCCGCAAGGCGCGCAAAGCGAAATCTCGGCGGCTGTACCGAAATAACAACTCCGAAATTCTCGCTTGATGAACTCCACAGCGGGCATAATCTGTCCATAACTACAGTCGGCGCGGCGGAAAAGAACGTTTGCTACTACCGCTGTCCGTATAACGGCGGAGCGCTTTTTGTGCAGATAAACGGCTTGCCCGAAAGCATTTTCGAGCCTGCAGATTTAAGCGAGATTGCAAAGCAAATAGTTGAAATAATCGGTTCGTTATACTGCGACCATTTGCTTCTCTGCGCGGGATTTTTGCATCAGAACGGCTATAAGTTCGAGTTAGACGGCAATATCCTCACTTCAGCCGACAATTCCAAAACGCTTCGCATTGAGTTTGAAAGCATAGGCGATTTGAACAGAATAACGGGAATAAGTTTGTCTTAATAAAGGTTTTTAACGCTGTCGCGGACTATAAGCTTTCCCGTAACAAGAGTTCTTCCGCGGGAATAACTCTTGTCGTGAATTTTGTTCATAATTATGTCGATTGCTTCCTGCGCCATTTTAAGGCAGTTTATGTCTACGGTAGTAAGGTGGGGAATTGTCATTGAGGAGTAGATGTTGTTGTCATAGCCCGCTATGGAAATATCTTTCGGGACAGAACAACCCTCCGCGCGGAGTTGATTTATAAGATTAAACGCGCTTTCATCACATGCGCAGACAAACGCCGACGGCAGTTCATCAGGCAGTTCAAATGTTTTAAACAGCTCGTTTGAACCTTTTCTGTCGCGGATTATCCATTCATTTTTAAGCGGTATGTTCTTTTCAAGAAGCGCCTTGTAAAATCCCAAAAACCTGTCCTGAATACAAGGAGAACCCTCTGTTGAGCCAAGAAAACCGATTTTCCTGTGACCGTTGGAAATTATGTAGGACGTAAGCTGATACGCGCCGTAAAAGCAGTCCGAAAGCACTATGTCAACATTTTCGCGGTTGCCGTAATAGTCAAGGTACACCATAGGCACATAAAAATGCGATAGCCTGTCTATATAGCTTTCCGAAAACTGTCCGAGCAGGATAAGTCCGTCAACTTTGTTGTCAATAAGCGCGTTTGGAACTTCTCTGGGCGCGTCCGCGCTGTCGTCCACAACTTCCAGCATTCCGTAGTAGTTTTGCTCCTGCAGAAGTTCGAGGATGTGCTTGTAAATCGTCCAGTAAAACGCCGAGGGCAGGTTTATCAGGCGTTTGGGGGCGATTATGCCTATGTTGCAGGTTGAGCCGTCCTTTGCGGGATGTGAACCTGTGTGGACGGTATACCCCATTTCCGACGCTTTGCGCTTTATCTTTTCGCGGAGTTCTTCGCTGACGCCCTCGCGCCCGCCGAGCGCTTTTGATACGGATACCGTGCTTATGTTCATTGCCTTGGCAATGTCGCTCATGGTTACGTTCTTTTTTATCATTTCGGTTTTCCTTTCGGGAATAACTTTTTTAAAGTACAGTCTAATTATATTTTAAGTTAAATTTGGCAGTTTGTAAATTAACGTTTTTAACAAACTTCAATAATATTTTTTGTGCAATTCGTCACCAACAGCGTTATATCGCCAAATTGACTTATATTTTTAACTTTGCACTTGAAAAAACAGTTTATTTATGGTATACTAGAAGTTAGCAGTTATTTTGTTAGATTTTAGAGATTAGAATTTAAGTGAAATCTTACTTTGTTCAGCAAATCTTGTTTCGACTTAACTCTAGCCTCTAGCCTCTCACAGCGTTATCCGACGAAGGAGGATAATGCGCTAGCCTCTAGAAAGGACCACTTTGCGGAATGAAGATACCTAAAAGAATAGCAAGCACGCTGATTAACGCTCTAAAAGGCGGTGTTGTACCGCGTGTAGGGCTTGGATATATAGCTGTCGGACGAACAAACGAGATAAACGCGCTTTTGCATGACGTGTCGATTGCAGAGGAGGGCGGGGCGTTTTTTCGGTTTGTGGTAGGAAAATACGGTTCGGGAAAAAGCTTTCTTATGCAGATTATGCGCGCAAACGCTATGGACAGAGGATTTGCAACTGCTGACGCGGATTTATCGCCTGAGCGCAGGCTTATGGGCTCAAAAGGGCAAGGGCTTGCGACATACCGTGAACTTATGCGCTCACTTTCAGTAAAGGCAAAACCCGACGGAGGCGCGCTTCAGCTTATTCTCGAAAAGTGGATTGACGGCATAAGAAGCGAGGTTGTCGCTGACGGCACGCCAAGAGAAAACACGTTTTTTGATGCGGCGGTTGAAAAGAGGATTTACGCCAAAATCAATTTGCTTAAGGATATGGTACACGGGTTTGATTTTTCGGCGGTCGTTGCGGCGTATTACAAAGGCTTTGCAAACGGAAACGAAGAGTTGACGTCAAATGCCGTGAAATGGCTGCGCGGGGAGTTTACAACCAAAACAGAAGCGAAAGAAGCGCTGGGCGTAAACGTCATAATCACGGACGACAACTGGTATGACTATATAAAACTGATGACGGCATTTCTTGTAAGCGCGGGATATAAAGGGCTTGTAATTATGATAGACGAGCTTGTGAACATAATGAAAATCCCGCACGCTGTCACACGTCAGTACAACTACGAGAAAATCCTTATGATGTACAATGACGTTATGCAGGGCAAAGCCTCGCATATAGGCATAATCATGGGCGGCACTCCGCAGTGCGTTGAGGATACGCGCAGAGGAATATTCAGCTATGAAGCGTTAAGGTCCAGGCTTGAACGCGGGAGATTTGCGACAGATGATGTTTACGATATGTTAGCGCCGATTATAAGGCTTGAACCGCTTTCTTATGAAGAACTTACGGTGCTTACGGAAAAGCTGTCGGAAATTCACGCAGTGCTGTACGAATACGAGCCGAAAATTACGCTTGAGGACAGGATATATTTCGTAAAGGCAGAATTTGAGCGCGTAGGCGCGCAGACGAATATCACCCCGCGCGAGATGATAAGGGATTATATTGAACTACTGAATATTGCATACCAAAATCCCGAAAAGTCATTTCCCGAACTTATGGGAGAAGAAAGTTTCAAATTTTCGGACGGCGACGGAGATAACTCAAACAATGACGGATTGGAGGATTTTGAACTATGAAAAGACTTGCGGCAATTTGCATTATTTCGGCGCTTATGCTGTGCGGGTGTGAAGAATACGAAGAAAATCCACGAGGGGAAATTTCGGACAGTGAACAGCTTTATGAAAATTCCGCAGACGAATTTCAATTCAGTGACGCTGAGGGCGGGATTGTTATCGAAAAATACACGGGGAGAAGTGAAAATGTTGTAATCCCCGAAAAAATCGACGGGAAAGACGTTGTTGAAATAGGGAGCAGGACATTTCAAAACTGTGATGATATAAAGCGCATAGTGATACCAAAAACTATTGTGAGGACAGGAAAAAGCGACTGCCTTAAATTTTACGAGGGAAATGAACAAAACGCCGAAAAGCTGATATTTGACGGCAGGAATGTCGGGGAAGCCGGCGCGTTTTATGACGGCAATAACGGGGAGTACGGGGTTCAGATTGAACTTGACGAAGAGGGAACAAAAATCTTTGCGGAAGCGACAGAGAGGCTTTCAAATCAAGTGATTTCAATATGGGCGGACGATGAACTTTTAATCGCGCCGACAGTCGCAAATCCTATAACTGACGGCAGGGCGGTGATTTCGGGAGGACTGACAGCTGAAAGCGCTATGGAGTTAAGGGCAAAAATCCTGGGAAATCCCTTTATTTACTGCAAAAACGCAAAGTTCACATTTAAGGGCAAGACGTATGATTATGACGATATTGACGAACTTTATTCCGTGATAAACGGTTAAATTGAAAGGAGAATACAAATGGCACAAATCATTGACGGAAAAGCCGTTTCGGCGAAAATCAAAGAACAGGTGCGCGATGAAATTGCGCACGGCAACATCAAGGCGGGACTTGCGGTCGTAATAGTAGGCAGCGATCCCGCAAGCAGAGTTTATGTCAACAACAAGAAGAAAGCCTGCGAATTTTGCGGGATAAAGAGTTTTGAATACGCTTTGCCCGAAGAAACAACTATGGAACAGCTTCTTGAACTTATTGACACGCTTAATAATGACAAGAATGTAAACGGCATACTTGTTCAATTGCCGCTCCCGAAACAGCTTGACGAAAAGGCGGTAATCGAGCGCATTTCGCCGAAAAAGGACGTTGACGCATTTCACGAAACGAATGTCGGAAAGATAATGATAGGCAACTACTCGTTTTTGCCGTGCACGCCTGCGGGGTGCATGGAACTTATTCACAGCACGGGAGTTGACGTTGCGGGGAAAGAGTGTGTTGTGATAGGGCGCTCGAACATTGTCGGAAAGCCTATGGCAATGCTTCTGCTTCATGAAAACGGAACTGTTACGGTATGCCACAGCAAAACGAAAAACTTAGCCGAAGTCTGCAGGAGAGCAGATATTCTCGTGGCGGCGGTAGGAAAGCCGAATTTTGTCACCGCCGATATGGTAAAAGAGGGCGCGGTCGTGATTGACGTCGGCATAAACCGCCTTGAAAACGGGAAACTTTGCGGAGACGTGAAGTTTGACGAGGTAAGCGAAAAGGCGTCGTTTATAACTCCCGTGCCGGGCGGAGTTGGTCCTATGACAATAGCAACGCTGATGAAGAATACTCTCACCGCGGCTAAGATACAGAACCATGAATAATAACCGCAAGGCGTTTTTACGCAGCGCAATTGTGCTTACTGTTGCGCTTTTGGTGATAGTTGTTTTTATGAACGAATGGGGTATCGTTCAGATAATAATCGTTGTTCTTGTCGCACTGTTAGCGGCAGGACAGTGGTTTTTATTCTTCTATCTGAAAAAATAAGGAGGCAATATGAGAAAGACAAAGATTATATGTACTATCGGTCCTGCAAGCGAAAGCGAGGAAATGATAAGGGAATTGTGCAATGCGGGAATGAACGTCGCAAGACTTAACTTTTCTCACGGCACACATGAACAGCACAAAATGAAAATAGACACGATAAAAAAGGTCAGAGAAGATTTAGGACTGCCGATAGCTGTAATGCTTGACACAAAAGGTCCCGAATACCGCATAGGAACGTTTGAAAATCACAAGATAACATTGAAAGACGGCGATACGTTTACCTTTACTTCGGACGAGTGCGTCGGCGACAATTCAAGAGTTTCGGTGAGTTACAAACAGCTTGCGCAGGAAGTGAATATCGGCGACACGATACTTGTAAACAACGGACTGCTTGTGTTTAATGTAAAGGAGATTTCGGGAAACAGCGTTGTGTGTGATGTTATAGCAGGCGGGGAGATGTCTGACAAAAAGAGCATGAACTTTCCGAATGTCGTATTAAAGGGCGATTTTTTAAGCGAACAGGACAAGAACGATATTCTTTTCGGAATTGAAAACGGCGTTGACTTTATAGCCGCGTCATTTGTTTCAACAAAAGATGATGTTCAGCAGCTGAGGACATTCCTCAATGAAAACGGCGGTGAAGATATCGACATAATAGCAAAAATCGAAAACCGCTCTGGTGTTGACAACATTGAGGAGATTTGCGAGATTGCGGACGGGATAATGGTAGCGCGAGGAGATTTGGGAGTTGAAATTCCGTTTGTTGAAGTGCCGTCAATACAGAAGTACCTCATCAAAAAGTGCAGGCTTCTCGGAAAGCGCGTCATAACCGCAACAGAAATGCTCGAAAGCATGATAGAAAAACCGCGCCCCACAAGAGCGGAGATTTCCGATGTGGCAAACGCAGTTTATGACGGCTCGTCAGCTATAATGCTGTCGGGAGAAACAGCGGCGGGAAAGTATCCTGTTTTGGCAGTGAAGAATATGGCAGAGATAGCGGAGTGTACGGAAAACACCATTGACTACAAAAAGCGTTTCGCAACAACCGAATACGACATAAAGAACAACATTGACGCAGTTTCCCATGCTACCTGCGCTATGGCTATCGACACCAAGGCAAAGGGCATTGTCATCAGTTCGCTTTCGGGGAGGACGGTCAGAATGGTAAGCCGTTTCAGACCGCCTGTTGACATAATCGGAATGACAACTTCGGAAAAAGCGTGGAGAAAGCTGAATTTAAGCTGGGGAGTTACGCCTGTTTTAAGCGAGGAGTTCAACTCCGTTGACGTCATGTTCTATCACGCTTTACAGCACGCTAAGAAGTATTTCGGACTGACAGCGGGAGATAACGTAGTATTAACGGGCGGTCAGACAAGCGGGAAGTCGGGAAATACCAACACTATAAGACTGGAATCCGTCTAGAAGCTAGAGATTAAGAGGCTAGAGGCTAGATTTAAGGTTTGGATTTAGATTGTTTTTAAATTAAAGAGCGTAAACCTATCAAGGGGTTTACGCTCTGATAATATCGATACAATCTTAATCCAAACCTTATATCTAACATCTAGCTTCTTAATTTCTAGCTTCTAGCAGTGCGCCCAGCACTGCCGATACGCATATAAGCAAAATCGGTGAAACGGGCTTTTTTCTGACTGCGAGAAATATGAAGTAAAATGCCGTCAGGATTGCCGTTATAATCAGGGAATTTATGTCGGTGAAGAATGATGTTGCGGATATAAGCATGTAAATTCCCGTTGCGGTGATTATTCCCGCGATACATGGCTTTATTCCCGACAAAACCGACACTGCAACAGGCTTTTCCAAAACCTTTTTAAGCAGTACGGAAAACAGTATCATAACGGCAAATGCGGGAAGTATCACGCCGAATGTTGCGCAGACAGCGCCCAAAATGCCGCCCTGCATACTGCCTATATAAGTCGCGGTGTTTACCATTATAGGTCCGGGAGTGCTTTCGCTTATTGCAAGCATATTCGACAGCATTTCTTCGTCCATCCAGCCGTTGCGCTCAACACATTCCCTTATCAGCGGTATTGCCCCGTATCCCCCGCCGAATGTGAACAGCCCGATTTTAAAAAACTCCCACAACAACTTTAAATATATCACTTGTTCTCTCTCCTTTTGCGGAAGATGAACAAACCTAAAAATCCCGCGATAAATATCATATAGATTGTCGAAAAGTCAATTCCCAGAAAGTTCAGCGTAAGCATAACACTGAAAAACACTGCCGAGAAAACAATGTTTCCCGCGCGCTTTTCCTTTTCCTTAAACAGCTTTATAAGCATTTTTACGCCTGCTTGTATAATCAGTATTGAAACGGCTATTCTTATTCCCTTGAAGGCATTTGCGATAATTTCAAACTTAAGAAAGTCCTCAAAGAACATTGAGATAAGCAGAAGTATCACGAATGACGGCAATACTACCCCTAGCGTTGCAAGGACAGCGCCGATAATGCCCGACATTTTGTAACCGACAAACGTTGCGCAGTTAATGGCGACAGGACCGGGCGTTGCTTCTGCAACTGCCGTCATATCGGTAAATTCGTCATGCGTCAGCCACTTTTTCTTTTCAACACACTCGCTGTCAATAAGCGAAATCATAGCATAACCCCCGCCGAATGTAAACGCGCCTATTTTAGCAAATGTCAGAAATAAATCTGGTTTAATATTCATACGCAACACCTTTTTGCAGTATACAATGGACAGTGTACAGTAGACAGTAGAATGTGTCCGCTAACGCGGACATTATTTAGATTGTTTTTGGAGGAAAGAGCGTAAACCAACCGAGGGGTTTACGCTCAAATAAACTCAAAACAATCTGAATAACACCTTAGGATCTAGCCTCTAGCTTCTTAAACTCTAGCTTCTTGTAGAAAACCTTTTTCAAAAGGTTTTCTACTTGCAATCTCCGTAAAATTAAAGTTCGTAATTTCCGTTAAAAACGTCAAATGTTCTGAAGTAGTCGTCGGGCGTTTCCGCTCTGCGGATAAGTTTTACACTGCCGTCCGCGCGCAGGAGAAGCTCGGCGCTTCTGAGTTTTCCGTTGTAGTTATATCCCATTGAAAATCCGTGAGCGCCTGCGTCATGAATTGCCACATAATCGCCTATATCAATTTTCGGCAGCATTCTGTCAACCGCAAACTTGTCGTTGTTTTCGCAAAGTCCGCCCGTAACGTCATATTTATGGTCGCATGCGGCATCTTCCTTGCCTAACACCGTTATATGATGATACGCGCCGTATATGGCGGGGCGCATAAGGTTTGCCGCACAGGCGTCAAGTCCTATGTACTCCTTGTAGATGTGCTTCTCGCGGATTGCCTTGGCTATGAGCAATCCGTAAGGCGCAAGCATAAATCTGCCAAGCTCGGTGAATATCGCAACATCACCCATTCCCGCGGGAACAAGGATTTTTTCATATTGCTCTCTTACTTTTTCGCCTATAATTTCAATGTCATTCGCGGGTTGATCGGGTTTGTAGGGTATGCCTACGCCGCCGCTTAGGTTGATAAACGACAGCTGAACGCCCGTTTTCTCCTTTATCTCAACGGCTGTTCTGAACAATATGCCCGCAAGAGTCGGATAATAGTCGTTGGTGAGTGTGTTTGACGCAAGAAACGCGTGCATTCCGAATTTCTTCGCGCCTTTTTCCTTTAATATGCGGTAACCCTCGATTATCTGGTCGTGAGTAAAGCCGTATTTCGCGTCCTTGGGCGTGTCCATAACATTCGGCGAGCCGTCTGTCTTGAACTCACCGCCGGGATTATAACGACAGCAGATTGTTTCGGGAATGCCCGTCAGCTTGTCAAGTACGTCAATATGCGTGAAATCGTCAAGGTTTATGATTGCGCCAAGTTCATACGCCTTTCTGAAATCCGCATCGGGGGTGGCGTTGGACGAGAACATAATATCATGCTGTTTTGCTCCAACATCATCCGAAAGCATGAGTTCTGTTAAACTTGAACAGTCAAATCCGCAGCCCTCGCTCTGCAAAATCTTCATTATAAACGGGTTTGGAGTAGCCTTGACTGCGAAATATTCTCTAAATCCCTTGTTCCACGAGAACGCATTTTTAAGCTTTCTCGCGTTTTCGCGTATGCCCTTTTCGTCGTAAACATAAAACGGCGTGGGGTAGGTCTTTGCTATCTCCTCAATTTGTTCCTTTGTTACAAACGGTTTTTTCATTTCTGTTTTCCTTTCGTTATGTGTTATCATCGCTGTCGGGCAAGGTTTCCTGCTCAATTTCAGCGAACATTTTCTTCATTGTGGGGTTTTTATATGTAAGCTTTTTTATCGTCAAATCATCAGCTTTGTCATTGGCAAGGCGAAGATTATTTGCCGACGACAACAAGTTCTTTTTCACCTTGTTTAAATGGTCGATAGATTTGTCAATCTCCTCGATAGCAAGCTCAAACTGGTTACTTGCAAGCTGATAATTCTTTGAAAATCCGTCTTTAAATTCAAGAAGCTTTTTCTCGAAATTAGTAACGTCAATTTCCCTCTCGCTCATCTCCTTAAGCTTCTTGCGGTATTTGAGGCTTTCCCTCGCGGCGTTTCTGAGAAGCGTTATTATGGGAATGAAAAACTGCGGACGGATAACGTACATCTTCGGATATCTGTACGACACGTCAACTATACCGTTGTTATAAAAGTCGTTGTCCGCTTCAAGCATTGAGACAAGCACGGCATATTCACAGTTTTTCTCGTTTCTGTCCTTGTCAAGTTCTTTGAAGAAATCCTCGTTTTTCTTCTTGGTTGCCGTATTGTCAGCTTCGTTTTTCATCTCAAACATTATTGAAATAAATTCAACGTCATCTTCATAATCTCTGAAGATAAAATCGCCCTTGCTTCCCGATTTAGCGTCGTTGTCCTTTTCAAAATACGCATTCGGAAATCCCGTCATTCTGAAAGCATTGAACTGGTTCATGCAGTGCTGTTCAAGGCTTTCGCCTATCATTTTCGTTGACAGTTTCAGCTTAAAATCTTTATACTGTGCTATGCGCTCGTCCTTTTCTTTAAGCTGAAGTTCATAACTCTCTTTCATGTTCTTTTCGCTGATGATATATTCGTTTCTTATGCGTTCAATCTCGCCGTTTTTCTCGGAAATCTCCTTTTCCTTTTCGGAAACGGCAGTTTCAATTTCAAGCTGTTTTTGCCTTGCCTCACCCTCAAGCTGTTGTTTTAATAGCGCAATTTCGCTGTCCTTTGACGCTATTTTCTTTTCGCTTTCGGTAACAGCGTCTTTTAATGCGCCTTGTTTTTCGTTTTCGGAAATTTGCAGTTTGTTTTCAAGGTCGGCTATTGTGCGCTGAAGCTCAAACAGCTTTTTTTCGCTTTCCCTTTCGCTTTCGGCAACAGCGTTTTTTAATGCGTCCTGTTTTCCGTTTTCGGAAATTTCAAGCTTGTTTTCAAGGTCGGCTATCGTGCTTTTGAGTTCAAACAACTGCTTGTCGCTTTCCATTTTGCTGTCAGCCAGCGCAAGTTTCACCGCTTGCTCTTTCTCGCTTTCAAGGCGCTGTTCACGGTCACGTATCTCCTTTTCAAACTCCTTGTCGCGGACTTGCTTTACAATTGCCGCATAACCCGATTCGTCAACTTGAAATACCTCTCCGCACTTTGGGCATTTAATTTCCTGCATTATATATGTTCTCCTTTACCGACGTTTTAAATTTTGCCATAAACAACCAACGGCAAACAATAACACAAAGCTATAATATCCACAAAATAAGACCGATTATCTTAAAACTGTTCAGTTGTGATTTCAAAATCTACGGACTTGAAATTGCTGTAATACCTTCCCTTTATTGCAGTGAATTTAAGGACGCAGTAATCTGTGTCTGTTACGCCGTTTTTGTAATACATCTTATCGCCCGTTCGCCAAATTCTTTCTTTCGCTTCGGGAGTTTCCAATACCTCAACTGTTCCTATAAGGCTTACGCCCCTGAAAAATCTTTTATCTACAAAATAAACGCTTGCCTTGCTGTTTTCTCTGAAACACCTGACTTTATTTGATGATGTATTTGTAGAAAACCAAATTTCTTTAATGCCGTTTCTTTCTCTCGGCTTCAACATTGCTTTTGTAACGGGATAGCCCTCGCTGTCTATGTAAGATATGAAACTTACTCCCGCTTTATCTATCATCTTTCCGACAGTTTCTTCCGGATTTTTCAGCATTATTTCTTCCTCCAAAATTCGTATTTACGGCTTAGTCAATCCCTTGTTTGCTTCTTCTGACTAATTCCTTGTATATCTCCTTGCCCATTTTATTGTATTCTTTGGCAAGTTTCGGCTGACCTAAGATTTTATAGACCTTTGCAAGTTCCTCGCACCAGGTGACAGCACCGTGTTTGCGCTTTTTCTCCCAAGTGTCGCAATAGTCAATGCAAAACGTAAGGCAGTCTACAGCGTCCTGCAATATTTCGGGAGTGCGGTAGTTTTCTTTCGGGATAATCTCTTGAAGCGTTGTAATATAATCAAAGCGAATGTTATACGACTCCGGGCAGGTGTCAATAGCCTTGTGGTAATACGGAATACCGCGCTCTAAATCGTTTCCGAAAACAACAACCCAACAGCCGATATGGCAGTAAAACTTCGCTATCGTCTCGCGCGATTTGCCTTCGGGGTTGGGGTACTTAGCCACTAATGCTTCGCCGTCAGCTATAAACTCCGTCACCTCGTCAGCGGTTTCAAGGTCGCTGTTCCCATATTTTTTTCTAAACGCAACGATTTCCGCGTTCAATGCTTCAACATCATATTCCGCCATTTTATGTTCCTTTCATCTGCCGCCAAATATTCTCTTAATAAATGCTGATATACGCATGATAAATCTGATGAAGAAGTTGGGTTCATTTTCTTGTTCAGCAAGTTCTATCGCCATTTTCGCAGACATCTTTTCACATTCGCGGGCTTTTTCTTCCTGACCTGCAATATGGTAGACGTTTGCAAGGTCCATGTATCTAAGGTCAATGCTTCGTTTTCTCTTTAGCTCCAAAGTATCGCTTGCGTCTATGCAGAATGTAAGGCAGTCAATCGCGTCCTGCACAAGTTCGGGAGTTGAATATTTTTCATTCGGGATTATCTCCTCAAGAGTTGTGAAGTACTCAAAATGAACATCATACGAATCGGGGCAAAGTTCAAGCGCTTTGTGATAATACGGTATGCCTTGTTCAAGGTCTTGCCCGAAAACCACCGTCCAGCATCCTATATGCTGACAGAATTTCCCAAGCCGCTCGCGGGCTTCGCCCTCAGGATTTGGGTATTTTGAAAGAATTGCGTCAGCGTCCTCAAGATACCAACCGAGGAATTTTTCGTCTTCAAGCTCTCTGCCAACGGTTTTATACTTCTTACTAAAGCGGGCAAGCTCTGCGCTCAGGGCTTCAATATTGTTTTCGGTCATTTTATGTTCCTTTCATCTGTTATCGGTTTTCTTGAACAACGGCGAGAATATGCGCTTGAAAACATTTGGCTTCTTTGTAACGCCAAGTTCAAACGCGTATATTTCAAGTTCAGCTTTCTGCGCCTCTCTTCCGCAGCGACAGCCGTCTTCATGCTGCCCCGCTATGTCGTACACCCACGCCAGCTCCCACCAACGGCGGTCAATTTTATATTCCGCCTTAAGCGCGGGGGTATTGCAGTAGTTTATGCAGAATGTAAGGCAGTCAATTGCGTCCTGTATAAGTTCGGGCGTTGAATATTTCTTGTCGGGAATGATTTCCTTAAGCGTTGTGAAGTACTCAAAGTGAATATCCCACGAATCGGGACAGAGTTCAAGCGCCTTGTGATAATACGGTATGCCATGTTCAAGGTCGTTGCCGAAAACCACCGTCCAACAGCCTAAAAAATTGCAGAATTTCCCTAACTCCCCGCGGATTTCTCCCTCTGGATTTGGGTATTCGGCAACTATCGCGTCCGCGTCTGCAAGGTATTTACTGCGAATGTTATCATCTTTAAGCTTTTCGTCAATGTCTTTGTACTTCTCGTGAAACTCGGCAATTTCGGAGTTCAGAGTTTCAATGTTAATTTCGGGCATCTTTCTTACCTTTCGTGTTAAAATTCCTCGGCGTCAATTTTTGAGATTTCCTGCTCCGCTTTCTTAACAAAGCTGTCAACGAGATTGATATACTCATTCTTGATAGCGTCGAAATATAGTTCAATGTTTTCATTCCGATAATCGTGAGTTGTATTGTTTCGGTCAATCATCATTTTCTTCCAACGTGTACTGTCGATAAGTCCGACTTCAAAACTCACCGCAAGCGTTCTCGCAGGACCTTTAACCGTCTGATCGTCATTTGAATAACCGTAAACTGCCGTCAGCAACTCGTTCATCAGTTTCCAACATTCTTCAAACAGATTGTTGAACACAAACGCCGCCGCTAATGCCGCAACTCTGCTGTATTTGTCATCTGTTATCTGCTTGAGTTCCGCAATTGTTTCCTTAATTGCTTTCAAGCGTTCAACGTAATTGTATGACATCTCCCAACTTCTCCTTATCAAATTTAAACCCCGAATAATTTACATTATGCACATCAAACCTGCGTATAGTATCAATGCTTTCAAGCCTTTCGACAATCTCGAAATACTCGTCTATCCCGCAGTCTATCATAATGTCTATATCGCTGAAACGGTTGTAATTCCCTTTAGCATATGAGCCGAAAATAAACGCGCTTTTTATTGTCGGGAAAGAGGACATCACCGCTTTGATGTTTTCAATCACGGCTTTTCGGTCGTCTGTTATGTTGTTAATTTCTGACATTTTGTGTTCCTTTCTCTTATTTTAAAATGCTAATCGCTGAACCACGAGCCGTTGTATTTCTTCTGCGCCCTGTTTCCTATCAAAAAACAAACAGCAAAACCAACGCCGAACAATATCCACCCAAACTCGGCGCGTAAAATAAGGTCAACAATTCCGACAAGGCAGATGCAAATGCCCAAAATCACCATTCCCACGCCCCAAAGCGTTGTGTACGGCTTTATGTCCTCGGTTTTTACGTTTTTACAGTGATAATCATGTATCAGCCGTATTTTCTGCTTTTTCCACAGAAATACCCCGACCGCGATACACAAAACGCCAATCGGCAAAGTAATTATCATTTCAACTATTCCTGCGGCATACATTTTATTCACCCTCCCAACAGCACAGCGAGGTTTTAGATTTAAGGCGGGCGCAATGATGAACATTCCCGCCAAGACGTTCAGCTTTTTCGGTTAAGCTGTACCGTCGCATTAACCGTTCATATTTTTAATTAAGTCCGCTCACGGCAATCAAAAACATTGTTAAAACAAGCGCGATTTTCCCTATAATAAACCACCTGCGGGCATGGCGAAACTGTTTCTCCGTGCAGTTTTCGGGACACGAAAAAACGTTGGTATGCTGTGGCGATACAGAGCAAAGCGTACATATGCCGTAGATAATGACCGTCAAAATCAACATTATTATTGCCTCGCCCGATATTTTCCCAAGCGCAAACATCAAAATATATCCCGCGACAGCGCACGCCGTGACAATAATCGCCGCTATCTCAGCGAACTTTTCACCTTTAGTGTAAATCAGCTTTTCATTAGCGTTCATAACGGTTATCCTTTCATCTTTGCAGTTAAGCCGCACCGCTTGTTATTATAACGTTCAACTTTGCGAAGTCAGCTCACTTTTTATTATTGCAGCAAAGCCTTTCGTTCAAGCTGCACGTCAAACTGACCGCCGTTTCAGACGTTCATGTACTTATTCAAAAACTCAATTGAAAGCGGAATCCAGCGCCTTACGGTAGGGCGCTGATAGTTTTCGTTGCCCGCTACTTTATCGCAGGTAGCTATTCCGTGAGGTCCCTCGTCGAACATGTGAAACTCCACGGGAACTTTGTTTGAAATGCACGCTTTCGCCATAACAAGCGAGTTGTGCGCCGAAACGCTCTCGTCTGTTGCCGTACACCATATAAAAACGGGCGGTGTTTTTGGAGTAACGCGGTTTTCAAGCGACAATCTCGATAAATCCGAACGGTTCATTTCTTCTCCGAGCAGGGTTTTAAAACTGCCCTCATGCGGCGCGGTAACGCCGCTTATGACGGGATAGCATAAAACAGCCGCATTCGGGCGCAGTTCTTCCGAAGTACATTCAAGCGTTTTTACAACAAAGCTGTCGTTCCACATTGTCGCAAGACAGCCCGCAAGATGACCGCCTGCCGAAAATCCCAGCACGGCAATTTTATTCGGATCAATCTTGAACTCCTCCGCCCTCATGCGTATTTTCAAGAACGTATACGCCGCGTCCAGAAGCGGCGCAGGAAACCGCGCGTTTACCGAATACGTCACAACAAACGCCGTATAACCCGCCGCGAGATACTGAAACGCCACAGGCTCGCTTTCCCTCTCCGATATGTGATTATACCCGCCGCCGGGGAAAATAACCACTGACGGACGCTTTTCGGTGTACGCGTTGCCCGAAATCCCGTCGGGGAGATAAGCCTTTACAAACGCGGTCTTTTCCGCGTTTATTGAAAACGTCTTTACTGTCATAATATAACCCGCCTTTCAAAATTTCGCTGTTTTTCGACATTAAACAGCAAAAAAAATTTCCTATGTCTGCCAATATCAAAAAAACGTTACTTGTTTTTCTTTACCTTTTCTCTGAATTTATGCCATTTTTCGCGGTTCTTCTCGTTGGTTTTGCGTATGCCCGCGGGAATACTGCGGAAACGCTGGATACTGTCGGTTATGTTGTCTATAGCCGAGAAAAATTCCTCCTGTATAACGCCCTCTCTGCGCTGAGTTTGTCCGCTCATACAGCGTTCAATCACGGCGGGATAACGGTCAAACGCGCGTTTTACTGCGGTTTCCCAGGAAATGTAAACCTCGTTCATTGCGTTTTCGCCTATCTCGCGCAGTTTCTCGCGGTTTGCCGCAGCAAATTCGAGTTTTTTCGCCATATCAACAGCGTCAGCCTTGCAGATAATGCCTGTTCTCCCGTCGGTTATGCCCTCCGCCGCGCAGCTGCCCTCAAGCAAAACCGAGCCGACTCCGCACGCCGCCGCTTCCCTTACGACAATGCCGTTTGTGTCATATTCCGACGGGAACAAAAACAACTCCCCCGCAGTATAGAATACCCTCAACTCCTCGCGGTCGTATACTGCTCCCGTAAAAATGCACTTATCGGAAAGTCCTAATTCCTCGGCATATTTTTCCATTTCATCGCGCTCTTGCCCGTCGCCTACAAACATCATTCTGAAATCAATATGCTTTTCGTCAAGGATTTTCAGCGAGTCAAGTATAAGCTTTATCCCCTTATACCACATGAGCCTGCCCACAAACAAGAACAACACCGTATCATCGGGAATGTCAAATGCGCTCCTCAACGCATACGCCTCGTCGCTGTCCGCTCTGCCTCTCGGGAAATCAACGCCGTTTTCCATGACGTAAATCTCGCCCTCGTAGCCTATTGAGCGCAGATTTTCACCCGCTCCCTTGCTTACCGTCCATACCTCATCGCAGGCGGAGATATTGTTCACAACGAACTTTATAACCCTGTCCGCCATAAGTTTATTCGGTATGGCGTGATAGATGTCTATATCAAACTTTGTATGATATGTAAACACTATCGGAATGTTGTTCTTTTCGCGGAGTACTCTCGCCATGACGGTAGACGCAAACGGGCAGTGGCTGTGTATAATGCTCGGCTCGCCCATTGTAAGAGCGTTTAGTTTACTGCTCGAAAACGGGTAGCCCATTCTGTAGCCCCATATCTTCTGGGTATTTATGCTCCTGTAACGAATAACGTCAAACGGATAATCGTCAACAACCCCCGGATATTCGGGAGTTACCACTGTTGCACGTCCGAGTCCGTTTGAGATGATGTTCGCGTAATTTACGACAGCGTTAGCAACCCCGTCAATAATAGGCGGGAAAGAGTCGTTCATAAGGCAGACGCCGAGTTTGTCATCCATTTTATATCGACCTCTTGTATTTTAATATATATATTATTATTCTACCATATTTTTGCTGAAATTTCAAGAGGTTTAATGCAAATTGTACAAAGGATTCAAGCAAGCTGTTTTCGCATTTTTTCGAGTATCTTCCGTTCTTTTCTTGAAACGCTTACCTGTGAAATGCCGAGAATTTTTGCGGTTTCGGTCTGGGATTTATTGCAGAAATATCTTAAGGTTATAAGCGCACGCTCGCTTTTTTCCAGAGAACTCAGGCACTGTTCAAGCGCAAGCCTGTCAATCAGCCTGTTTTCACAGCTCTCCTCGGCAACGTCAATTTCACTTCCGTCCTCCTCGCAAGTGAGCGATACGGCGGGGAGCATTGCCGATACCGCTTCCGCAACGTCGCTTTCGTCAACTCCGAGTTTCTCTGCAATTTCGCTTACGGTCGGCTCTTTACCGTCTTTAGACAATTCCTCGCGCACCTTTGCGACTTTCAGCGAAAGTTCTTTAATTGAACGGCTGATTTTAACCGCTCCGCTGTCGCGGAAAAGGCGCTTTATCTCGCCCAATATAACGGGTACGGCATATGTTGAAAAACACAAGCCTCTTTGTTCGTCAAAATTTGCGCACGCTTTTACAAGTCCCACACACCCCGCCGAATACAGCTCTTCGTATTCTATCCCGCGCCCGCGAAATCGGTTTGCAAGAGAATGAACGAGCGGGAGATTTGCTTTTACAAACTCGTCATTGTTCATTTTCGTATGTAGTAAGCTGTTTTTCAAGAGTGACTGACGTGCCTTTGCCTTTTGCGGAACGAACTTTTACATTGTCCATAAAGCTTGACATAACCGTAAAGCCTAAACCCGAACGTTCTTCGCTTTCGGGCGCGGTGGTAAATTCGGGTTTCATGGCTTGCTGTATATCTTCAATACCTTTGCCCCTGTCCTTTATTATTATCCGCAGAAATCCTCCGCTGTAAAGCCTTAGCGTCATCTCAACAATTCGCCTGCCTGCGTCCTCCTCGTCTCTGTAGGCATGAACAACCGCATTTGTCACCGCTTCCGACACCGCTATCTTTACCGCCGCTATATCCGACGCAGCGGGATCGCACTGCGCCGCAAATGCCGCGGCAACAGAGCGCGAAAAACTCTCGTTTCTTGAAAGCGCGGGAAAACGCAAAGTACATTCGTTTATAAGTTTTCGTTTCATTTCTTTAGTTTGCTCCTTAAAGAGTTGAATAGTCGCGCTTTTCGCTGTTGACTATCACATATGACAGTCCCGAAAAGCGTATCATGTCGGCAATTTCCTTTTTGGCGTTTTTTACCAGTAATTCACCGCCTACTGCCTTTACCGCTTTTAATCTTCCGAGAATAAGTCCCACGCCCGAACTGTCCATAAACCCGACTTCAGCCATGTCGATTATCAGAAGTTCAGGTCTTGAACTCGCTATAACCTCGTCTATGCTTACTCTCAATTCCCTCGCGGCATGGTGGTCAATGTCGCCCGAAATTGACGCTGTTATCCTCCGCCCGTCATTGTAAATCTTAAGCAATTTCATTCCCCCTTGAAACACTTTTCAAAGCGTTTTCCACATTCTTTACTCCATATATACGATATACGGCGCGCGGTCAGCGGAAAAGAAACCTTATCTTTCTGAAGCTTGTCCATTTATGTACTTACCGCAGGCGTAATACGGAAAAGTTATGTTTCCCCGTTACCGAAAACAATAGAACATCAACCGAAAGAACAGGTTACATTCTTATTATATCAAGGCTTGGGTGAAAATTTTGACGATATGCGCAAGCGAAAAAGCATTTTGTTACGAAGTTTTGGCATTTTCAGGCAAGATTTTAAGATTTGCCGTCATATTTTTAAAACTTGCAAATTTTTCATAAAATTTTCACAATAACAGCTTATAATTTTCACAATGTGAGGTTATACTTAAATTACATTCAAGGAAAGAATGTAATTAAATTTGCTAACCACCCTTTTCATAAATTACCAACCAGCATCAGCGCCCTAGGGGTTTAAAACCCCTAGGGCGCTGATGTACTTACTAGAAGTTAGAGATTAAGAGGCTAGAGGCTAGATAAAGGTAGAATTTATCAGATTGTTTTTAAATTAAAACAGCGTAGACCACCAATTGGTCTACGCTGTTTGGGTTTAAAACAATCTGAATAATTCCTTATAATCTAGCCTCTTAATCTCTAGTCTCTAGTTTTTAGCCATTAGCTCTTTTCCTGCATTCCATGCTTTTCCGACTTGTTCGCCCGAAATATAATAGCCGTTTTGGAACTGGTCGAAAATAAGCGCGTTAAGTTTGCCAGCGTCAATCTTACCGTTTTCGGAAAGCACGGTTTCTTCCGCCGCGGTATTTACTATCTTGCCGACAATGCAGTACATGCTCTCCGTTTTAACAACTTCCGCAAGTTCGCACTCCATAACCACAGGAAATTCCTCGATAACAGGCGCGTCAACAAATCCGCTCTTAACCGCCTTACAGCCCGACTTTTCAAACTTGTCGGGCATTGTGTTTCCGCTCGCTATGCCAAAAAAGTCAGCGGGTTTTATATGCTCTTTGTCGGCAAGGCTTACGGTAAACGCTTTGCGTTTAAGCAAATTCTGCGTTGTCTTATGGTCCTCGTCAATGAACAGCGCGATTTTATCCATGGCGCATATCATGCCCCATGCGGCGTTCATAACGTTTACCTTGTCGTTTTCTCCGTATGCCGCAACCATAAGCACGGGCATAGGATAAACTGCGGGTATTGCTCCTAAATTCTTCTTCATAATAAATCCTCCCTTTATTTTTACAGTTTTACAAACTCCGCTTTCCTTTGTCTGAAAACCGTATAATAGCTAAATCCTGCGTATTTCAAAGCTTCCTCCGCTTTGTCAAAGTCAGCTGCAACGCGCGTTCTGTCATGCGCGTCAGAACCTACGGTTACTATCTCACCGCCAAGTTCTCTGTAACGCGACAATATAAACCCGTTCGGGTGGACATAACCTAGGGTTTTAAGCCCTGCGGTGTTTACTTCAATGCCTTTTCCCATGCCCACAAGCTTTTTCAGTATTTCATCAATTATCTCGCGGTAATCTAACGGTTCATAGGCTTTTTCGGGTGAATACCTTACAACATAATCCAGATGCCCGTAAACATCAAAATCCGTAAATTTGTTTATATTTTCTAGTATGCTTTCAAAGTATCTCAAAATGCCGTTTTTAGTGCCGAACTGCTCGAAATATTCTGGGTAATACGGATCTAAGCCGTTTACAAGGTGAGATGAAGCAATTATGAAATCAAATCCCTTGTCCTTTATAAACCCGTTCAGCCTGTCCGCAAGATACCCCATTACCCCTAATTCAACCCCGAAAAGCAGTTCTATTTTATCCGAAAATTCGGCTTTCAGACGCATCAGTTCGGCTTTATATTTTTCAGCATCAAGGTCAAACTCGTTGTTTGGATAGTCAATGTCGTTGTGTTCGGTTATGCAGAGGGTTTTTAATCCCTTTTGTACTGCCGACTTAACCATTTCTAGCGTAGGCTCGTCACTGTCGCCCGAAAAATATGAATGTGTGTGAAAATCAGCGGTAATCATCTTTCCCTCACTATTATTGTTCAATAGCCGCAAAATAATCACGGTACTCGGCATATTTTGCCTTGTGATTTTGCGCAAGCGCTTTAGGGCTTATATCGAAATATTTAACGCCCGCTTTGCCGCTTTCATATTTGCCGTTGCTGTAGCGGTAACAATAGCTGTTCCAACCCGAATCCACCCATATAACGCGCCCGTCTATAACCGCGTAATTCCACTCGTGATATTCAGCTTGCCTTTCGTCGAATGTCATGCTGTTGTTTACGGCGCTTCCGTGAACATTGCAGACCTTTATTCCCTGCACCGCCGCCAAAGCAGAGGTCATATTTGAATATCCTCCGCATACGCTTGACGAATTATTAAGCATGTATTCAAGCGTCAGCGTCTCGGCGGGTACGCCGTCGTCAAATGCTTTAAAGTCATAATAAATGTTTTCCGACACCCACCGAGAAATTGCCCTAAGTTTATCGTAGTCGCTTGAAATGCCGTCGCATATTTTGTTGCTTATCTCGGTTATCTTCGCCATAACCTCTTTCAGCTTTTCCTTGTCGGCATTTACCGCTATATATTCCGCAACTTGATTAAGCGGTTGGTCTAACGTTTTTTCAACCGCTTTTGTATTTTCCTGTTCAACATCAGTACATTCAACAAACCTTATCTGCCCTTTTTCCGCGTATACTCTTACGCTTCCGCTCCAGCAGATTTGAACGCTTCCGTATCCCGTGAACAACTGATTTACCTTTGCGGTATAGGTAAATCTTCCGTTTTTGCGCGTGATTGTATGGCTTACGGAAAATGAACAGGACGGCTGAAAACCGCCCTCTGTTGTTCCCGTTACGGTTATTTCATTTCCGTTTATCGTCACCGTTTTTTCGTTCAGCGGATCAAGTATTATCTTATATACGCTGTTTTCATTTTGAGTTGATGAACTTCCCTGTTGTGAACTTTGAGTTGATGAACTCGCGGTTGAGGAACTTTTAACTGATGAACTCGCGGTTGAGGAACTTTGAGCTGATGAACTCGCGGTTGACGAACTTTGAACTGATGAACTCTCGGTTGATGTACTTTCAATTGACGAACTCTCAACTGATGAACTCTCGGTTGATGAACTTTGACTCAATTCATCATAATTACTGAAGCTGAATTTCGGCGGTTCAATTTCGGAAGAATTGTCACAGCCCGAAATCACAAATATTGCCATTACAACAGCCAACAGCCGTTTCTTATGCATATAAAACACCTCAAATATTACACTGCGCAAAAATTGCGCACAATCAGTTTCTCTTGCACGCAATTTTCACTGTTTAAAATCTTACAGGCACCTCGTAAGTCCATGTGCCGTTTACCACTCTTGTAGCCGCTTCATGGTCAAGGTCGCTCCAACGCGTCCTAATGCTGTCGGCTATTTCATCACAGTTGCCCGTGCAGAAATCAGGAATGTTTGACTTTCGGTAATATCCCACAGCGGTGCTTTCGCAGTCCTCGCTTGCAAGCAAGCCCGTTTTCGTGCAGTATTTGCGCTCTACGGAGTTAGTATCGGGAGTGAACTTGACTTCAACCGTCGTATCCTCAACGCCCTCCATTGCTTTGTTCCATATCTGAGCGCAGTACCTGCGGTGATTGTTGTAGGCGGTTATTTTGCGTCCGTCGTCATATCCCAGCCAGACAGCCGTAACGTGCGAGGGAGTGCAGCCCATAAACACAAGGTTCTTGTCATCATTTGATGTTCCCGTTTTGCCGACAACTTCAACCTTGCCGTAATTTACATAATGTCCCGAACCTGTGGGATCCGTAATAACTGTCCTCATCATTCTGTTTGTTACCCATGCGGTGTCGCTGTCGATAGCCTGAGTGCCGTAAAAATCCTGCGACAAAACGACATTTCCCTTACTGTCAACAACTCTGCTGTAAAGCATAGGTCTGTAATAAATGCCGCCGTTTCCGAATATCTGATACGACGCCGTAAGTTCCATAAGCGTAACGCCTCTTGTCAATGCGCCGAATGACATGGGCGACATGTCAATATCGCTCTTTTCAAGCGTCGTAAATCCCAGATTCTGCGTAAGCTGATTATAGCATACAAGCGGCGTCAGCATCTGCATAACCCTTGCCGCGACTGTATTTCTCGAATAGCAGACCGCTCTCCATACAGGCATAAGCGAACCGTCGTTTCCTGCGTTGTTGAAGTTGTGAGGCCAGTAGTAGATTTTCTTCGGGTTATCTTCATCGGGCGTCGGTACGCTTAAATCGGGAATAAGCGTTGAATATGTTATAAGGTTTTGCTGTACTGCCGTTGAATATACCGAGATAGGCTTTATTGTAGAACCCGGTGCGCGTTCAGCCATGGTCGCTCTGTTGAAACATTCGTTTCCGGGTTTGTCGCCAAGTCCTCCCGCAAGCGCCTGCACCGTGCCCGTATAGTCCATAATAACGCAAGCCGACTGTATAAGGTCCGCCGCCTTTGCATTTACGTCATACTTTGTAACGGCAGTCAGGGGATCTCTGAACACTTCCTCAAGATGCGCCTGCATCTCCATGTCCTCGTTTATATAAATCTTATACCCGCCGCCTCTTATTTCCTTTTTGGCGGAGGTAACGGAGATGCCTTTCAAATCAGCATAGTCCTTGTATACCTGATTTAAAGCCGCGTCAACATACCAGTTTTGAGTTACTTCGTACTCGTTCCACCTGTATGCCTCGTAACCCTCTTCAGTATCTTCTTCCTCGTCTTCATCTTCATCGGGCGATATTTCAAGCGACCGCGGATCAATATATCCAAACGCGTCGCCGAACACCACTTTAGCAAACTTCACCTGCTCGACTCTTGCTTCCTCGTATTCTCTGAGCGTGATATATCCCTGTTCATAGAGGTTGTAGAGCGCGGTGTTCTGACGTTCCTTGCACATTTCAAGGTCATAGTACGGCGAACGCCTGCTGGGATTTTTGATTATTCCCGCAAGTATAGCTGCCTCTGCTGTATCAATATCCTTTACGTCCTTGCCGAAATAGTACTGCGCGGCTGAACCTACGCCGTAGATGTTGTTGCTGTAAGGCACGCGGTTTAAATAGCTTTCAATAATGTCAATTTTCGTGTATTTTTCTTCAAGCGACAATGCTCTGAATATCTCGCGGAGTTTGCGCTCCCATGTCTGTTCGTCATCAGCGGTTATGTTCTTGATAAGCTGTTGGGTGATAGTTGAACCGCCCTGTCTTTCGCCGGATGAACCGAAAACATCTGCCGCAAGAGCGTAAATTGTTCTCGTCCAGTCAACTCCCTCGTGTTCCCAGAAACGCTTGTCCTCTGTTGCGACAATGGCGTTTACAAGAACTGTCGGAATGTCCTCGTAGTCAACCCAGATACGGTTATCGCCCGCCGTTATGCGCCTTACTTCCTGTTCAATCCCGTCGGCGTCATATGCATAGACATAGCTTACGAAGTCCATTTCGGCTTCTTTTAAGTCAGCGTCAAACCCGTTGTCGGCAAAGTCAAGAATGTACACCGTCACCACCGTAACGACAATACACAAGGTAATCACCAGGATAAGAAGCATTGAAGATATTGTTGTTCCAACGATGGTGAGAACATTGCCTATGCTTTTTGATACTTTATGCTTCTTCTTACTCGAATTATGTCTGGGCGGTTCATCATCTTTTATTTTTATATACGGAAATTTGTTTTTGCTCATGATTATACCTCTTAATTACAAAGCTGTGTTATGTGACCATGTAATGTTTATATTATCAGCCATAATATAGTATAACATATTTTTTTAAGAAAGTGAATACTTTTATCTGATTTTTTTGTGAAATTTTAAATCGGCAATATTTGGTATGTACAAAATTTACAAACTCACTTGAAATTAGCAGACAAATATGATAAAATAAACAAAAAGGGGTGGAGCTATGAAAAAAGTTTTAGGTGTGATAAAGAAGTTTTGGTTTTTAATTCCGTTAGTAGCGGCGCTGTTGATGTTTTTGCTGTTACCGCTTATGCCCGAAGTTACGGAATATGTGTTTTCGAGAGGGCTGTTTAAAGTTGTGACGGTGCCTGTGGGCGCAATAACAAGCTTCTTTCCCTTTTCGTTTACTGAACTTGCGGTTATACTGGCAATTCCCGTTATCGCGCTGATTGTGGTTTTATTAGTGAGAAAACTGCGAAACCGTGAGGAAAATCTCGATAAAAGGAAAATTCTGGTTAAGGCAGGAAGAACGCTCTGCGGGTTTATTTCATTTGCCTGCCTTATGTACATGATTTGTCACGGCGCGAATTACTACAGACTTCCGCTTGAAAAGACAATGAACCTTGATACCTCGCAAAAGGACGCGGAATTTCTGTTGGAGGTTTGCAGGACGCTTGCGGACGGCGCTAAATCTGCTTCGGCTATGCTTGAACAGAATGACGACAAAACCACAAAACTTCCCGAAAGCGTTGCAAATGAATTTAAACGGACAGCTAACGGCTATGATAAGCTGGTTTCGGATTATCCGTTTTTATGGACTTCGGTCAATAAGCAAAAACCCGTACTTTTATCCGAGCCATGGTCGTACACCCACATTACGGGAATGTACTTTCCATTCTTCGCCGAGTGCAACGTAAATATTGCTCAGCCTGCGTATCTTATCCCCTCAACCGCCGCGCATGAAAGCGCGCACTCACGGGGAATTGCGTTTGAAAACGAATGCAACTTCCTGGCATTCCTCTCCTGCATCAACAGCGACTATGCGGAGTTTCGATATTCTGGGTATATGCTGGCGTTTACATACTGCTCAAACGCGCTGTTCGGGTATGATATTGAGATGTGGGCGGAGGCTGACAAACTGCTTGACGAGAGAATGAGGGCGGATTTCGCTTCCAACAACGAGTACATCTACAACCACTCCTCGCACAACACGGGAACGATAGTTGACGAGGTTGTCAATACCGTGAACGAGGTTTCCGAATCCGTCAACGACACCTTTATCAAGGTTCAAGGTGTTAAAGACGGCGTGCTTAGCTACGACAGAGTAACTCAGCTTATTCTCGCTTACTATGCTTCGGTTTGAATAATTATGACCGCGCTTTTTGGTGCGGTCATTTTGCGTTCAATTAGTGTTAGATACAAAGAAACCGCACCCCTTTCGAGGTGCGGTTAAATTTTGGGTTTTTGCTATTATCTGTTGCGCTTACGCTTCTTGATGAGTATAATTGCAACTGCCGCGGAAATCGCAAGTACAGCAACTACGATTGTTACTTCAAATCCTGTTGGAGGAGGAAGTTCAGTGTCGGGTGTTACTGTGATGTCTTGAGATGTTCCTGCCGTGTTGGTTTCTGTCTTGTAATCGCCGTCAAGTGATACAAAGCGATTTGTCATTTCCTCTGCAAATACATCACCGAATGCTTCTTTAACCTTATCTTCTTTCAGTGCGAGGAAGCCGCCGAGGTCAACCATGCCGTTGTCTGCACGCTTAACTTCACCGCTGAATTCGAGAGACTCGAACATATCAGCCTTGATTGTCCTTGTTTTGCCGTCTTCAGCTACGCTTGTTGTAGCGCCATCTTTGAAGAAGAAGTTGTTAGCACCCTGAAGGTCATTTACCGTTTGACCTTGCGGTTCAATTTTGTCGTTCTCGCCTGCCGCACCTGCAGTTACAACATCTGCGCTTGCAGCTGCGGGAGTATCTTTACCGGAAGATCTGAACGAAATCAAACCGTTAACTTCAAACTCTGTAGTAAGATTCTTGTTGCCTGTGTAGAGTGCAACGTTTGCTGAACCGTTATCAAACGAAATGCAGTTCTGAATCTTGATGTCAGGGCAAGAGTTGCAGGTGATACCGTTAGCGTCGTTGTTGAACGCAATTGAGTTGATAATGGTATGAGCTGCGGGCATATTTTCGCCGCCGAGTTTAAAGCCGTTACCGTTGCCCTTAATGCTCTTGTCGGTATTGTGACCGTTTTCATATGCTACGCAGTTGCGGAGTGTAACTGCTTCGATGCTTACGCCTCTTGCATAGAGATCCCAACCGTCGTCACAGTTATTGTAAGATACGCAGCCGTCAAATACGTTGCCGGTGCCTATTGAGAACTTAGCCGCGAAACCGTCCGCATTCTCGCCTGATGCATCTGCATTGTCGAAAGATGTGCAGTTGAGAATAAGGTTGTTTGTAGGCCAGAGGGACTTAGGATCAGCCGAGTTGCCCTTAGAGCGAATGTAGAGACCGCAATCGCCGTTTGTATAAGTTCGGATATCGTCAAATGTGCAGTTGTTGCCGGAAACCATAATGCCGGGTGTTCCGTCGGGAGCCTTTGTTACATCAAAGCCCTGGAAGTACCAGTAATCGCCTACTGCAAGGATACCTGCCGTCTTAACGGTTGCTTTCTTGCCGAAGTCGAATACAGGACGTGTTTTAGCCTCAGGATCAGCGATCATCTTGATCATCTTGTCCTTGGTACCGTTCATGCCGCGCTCGATTGTAACACTGCTTTCAAGGTTGTAAGTACCTTCCATAAGAACGATTGTCTGTCCTGCCCTTACAACGCTTACTGCGGTGTAGATATCGAGAGGATATTCCTTACCGCCATTGCCGCCTTTTGTACCCTTAGGAGATACATAGAGGTTGTTCTGCTTTTCAAAGTAAGTCTCATACTTTACATTGACAGTCTTTGTAACGGGATCTGTCGAAGAAAGCTGAGTGTAAGGAGGTAATTCCTGATCCTTGTCGGGAGTGAATTTAACCTCAATCTTGTTTGTACCTGCTGCGATAGTAACAACAGCAGATGCATACTCGTCAGTACCCTTAACGTCAACAGTCTTTACTGTCTTGCCGCCGATAATGATGTCAGCCTTGCCGACAACGTTGGACTTAACGAGGAGTGTGTACTCAGGAGAGTTTGCGATTGATGAAGAACCGATAGTAACGGTAGGTTCAACCTTTGTGATAGGTCTTTCTTCTGCGGGCTTATCATCCTTAGGATCAATTGTCGTAATGGTGATGTCCGAGAAAGTAGCCGTCATATTTCTTGCAGCACAGAAGCCGACATAAACATTGTCGGGATCGAGCTGGTCAAGAGCCTTGGGTTCATAGTACTTCTGCTGACCGAGAATTGTCTTGCCGTCAGCTGAATAGTAAGTAAGGAAGTAACCTGTGTTGTTTCTCTGAAGTTCGATTACGAACTCTTTCAGCTCTGCAACAGCAGGGTTCTTAAATGTTTCGGGGTTAGTGCAATTACCGATTGTTGCATAAGTACCTGCATCTTTTTTCTTGTCTACGGGCAGTGTTTCAAGAGGAGCCTCAACGAACTCAACAATACCCGCTGCGCTCTTGTAAACGTCTTTGATGTTATCCGTTGTCATACCGAGCTTAGCCTGAACGCCAAGACCGATATTCATCTGATATTTACCACCGTTGCCGCTGGAGTTTACGCCTTTTTCTTCATCATACCAGTAAGCAAAACGCTGTGCGCCTACTCTGTAGCAGTTCGACCAGAACAGGTCGGAAGAATTTGCCTTGCCGCCGAATGTTCCGGGCAAGCAGTCGAGAGCCATTATACCTGCGCCCTCTTGTCCGCTTGAAAGCGTCCAGGAATCAACAGTCATCTTTGCTCTGATAGTGAAGTTCAAATTCGAGGGAATGGTAGCATAGTGGAAAATCAAACCGTCGTTGCTGCCTTCCTGGAATTTACCCTTGCCGCCTGTGGAAGCAACGGTTACTTTTCCTTCATCACCGTTTACGTCGCCCGTAACGGTGTTGTGATCGCTGTCAGTTGAAGTTCCGTAGAAAACTGTACCCCAAGTCATCTGAGCCGCTTCGGTGGTCTTTGTTTCCATAGCCTTGGAAGCTTCGCCGACTTCTTCACCGCGGACAGCCTTAACCGTAAAGCTGAATTTTTTGCCGATTTCAAGACCGGTAACCATATAAGTTGTTTCGTCAGCCTTTGCTGTGTAAACCTTTTCTGTACCGCAGTAAACTTCGTATCCCGTAGCTTCGTCAACAGGGCTCCAAACAACTTCTACAGTACCCTTGCCGTCAGTGCCCTTGCCCTTGCTTGTTGCGCTGGTAATGGTAGGTGCGCCGAGGAGAAGCGTAAACTTTGTTTCGCTGCTGGCTTCGGAAGTCTTTTTGGTTGCCTCTTCATCACGGGAAAGAACAGCCTTAAAGGTGTAATTACCGGAAGCTGTCGGAGCGAAAGTCAGCTCGTGAGTATCCTTTTCAGCAAGAGAGTTCTTGGTTGCTACTTCCTTGCCGTCCTTGTCGTACATTGTAACAGCAAGTTTATCACCGCCGTTTACGCCGACGAGAGCTTTTACTGTTACCTTGATTTCGTTCTTATCCTTGCCGTCATCATCTTTAGTCTGTGCAGCTTCCGCAATTACAGGATCTGCAACGCCTTTCCAGTCAGCGCGTACAACTTCAGTTATTTCGCCTTCCTGAACGAGTATCTGATAGATAAAGTTCTTTTCCTTTGTGCTGCCGATACGATATGTTCCGGCTTTATCAAACTTAAATACGGACTTTATAAGATCGCCCTTTGCAGCGTCCTCGCCGTCCTTGGTTTCAGTTCCCGCTGCGACATCATAGAAAGAAATGTATCTTCCTCCGTCACCGCTTACCTGCCACCAGATTGTTACCTGACCTTTATCGGTGGTCTTAAATTCGATATATCTCTTGTCAGCAGTAAAGTTATTAGTTTTGCCGTCCTGGCTTACATAGTAAGTAAAGTCATAACCTCCAAAAGACTGCTTATCTGCTGTAACAGAGCCTTTGCCGCTGTCGAATTTAAATGTAAAGAACTTGTCAGCGCTTGTTATATCCTTGCCCTGAACATCAGTGTCTTTAAATTCACTAGCGTTGAAAAGGTGGTCTACTGTTGCAGGAGTTTCAGTAACTTCTACCTTGAAGATGTAGTTGTTATTGGGCATTGCGCCAATGTAATATTTACCTGCTTTATCAAGCTTTACTTCAGAAACAACCGCTTTATTGTCAGCTGCTCCTTCAACTTCTACCTTAGTAACTTCTTTTCCCGCATTATCAAATACTGTCAGTACACGGTCGCCTTTATTGAATATGTACCATACCTTGACAGTCGCAGGACCAGCTGTTTCAAAGCCGAGAACGTTCTTAGGACCATTATCAAAGTTGGGCTTGTCACCAAAATTAACTCTTGGACCATTTAATGAAACGCCCTGTTCTTCCCATTTGTAACTCTTGTCGCCTTTATCAAGCTTTGTCTTTGCGCTCACATAAAGCGTAAAATATTTATCGCCTTCATATGAAATGGCATCATTGTCGGCAAAATCGCCAGCATTTTCATGAGCTTCCAAAGTACTTGAATCAAACACATGAGTATTTGGATCTGTCGTGCTCGCCTCTTCCGCTCTAGCCGTTGTCGCAAGCATACTGAACGGGATACTCATCAGCAGCATGAACAGCGCCAAAGCTAAAGAAACAAGCTTGTTTGTGCTTTTTGCTTTCATAAAATCCTCCTTGTAAAAATTTTGCTCTCGGCAAGGCGCAACTACCCCGCCGAAAACTTCTTCATTCTCTATGATAAACTAAATCAGCAAATTTGTCAAGGGATTTGCCAAAAAATATACGACGATTTTTCAAGCTGATTTTTGTGCAAAAATACGAACATTCTTATCATTACAAACTGTTGTTTTCGGCTTTATTCGGCAATTTAGCCAAAAAAATGACCCGCGACAACTGCCGCGAGTCAAGTTTTATTTAGGATTCAGCCGATTATCTTTTCTTCTTCATAAGGATAACCGCGCCTGCCGCCGCTGCTATTACTGCCATTGCCGCAGGAATAGCGGGCATTGCGCCTGTGTCGGGCGTTTTCTCCTCATGCTTTTCGGTTGTTACAACGTACTCGCTGAAGTGAGTTGTTGTAAACGTGATTACGCCGTCCTTGGTCGTTGCCTTCATGTCCTCGTACTTGCCGTTATCGTCTACATAGTAAACGTAAATCGTCTTGCCTTCGAGAGCCTTGGGTACGGGAATGCTTACGGTAACAGCCTTTGTGGGCTGAACCTTATTGCCGTCCTTGTCCTTAAGCGAAATCTCGAATGTAAAGGTGTCCTTGTCGTTAGTCTTGTTTGCAACAGGCTCTGCATCGAGCGTTGTGCCAGCAGGAATGACATCCTTTTCAGCCTCTACCTTAATTCCCGTCGTGGTTTCTGTACTATCAGTGAGTACATCATTCTTGGGTTCTTCGGGTTCGCTAGGCGTGTCAGGCTCATCCGGCGTATCGGGTGTAACAGGCTCGTCAGGTTTAGCGGGTTCTTCGGTAAGAATACCTCTGTCCTGAAGCGTCTTTGTCCAGTCGTCGCCGAGGAACAGTTCAATTGTAATGTCCTTGCCGTCAATCTTCGCTTCTTTGAGAACAGTTGCCCAAGCGGCTCTCTTATCGGAGTTGTCAACTTCGCTCTTTTCGATTGTGCCGAACTCCATCATGCCCTTGGATTTGCCGCTGAGAGAGTCAAGCCAGCCTGCGGGGTTGATAAGCGATTCCGTTTTGCCGTTGAAGTCAGTAGTTTCAATAGTGGTATTGTAGAATACAACTTCTGATGTATTCGCCGTCCACGGACGTCCGAAATAGCCAGGCTTTGAGGTCTTTTCAGAAGCGGTGTCAACGCCGGGAGTTGTAGATTTTACGGTGCATTCGTACATCAGATAGCCTCTGCCGCCGTCCTGCTGTGCAGCAGTGAGGTAAGAATAGTCGTTCTTATCCTCGCTTGTGTTCATAACGAGGTTGCACTTGTAGAACACTGCCGTCATTCCGCCGAAGATAAAGTCTGTACCGCCGAGGATATCGCACTTATGGAATGCGGCCTTGACTTTCTTTGTTCCGTAAAGGGTATCCTGTCTGCCGATAAACTTGCAGTTTACGAATACGGAGTTATCGCTGTTTATCGCAAGCGCAGCCGCTCTTTCAACATATTTCTTGTCCTGAACGGAAGTATCGCCCGCCTTTGTAGGACGATCGCCGCCCTTGGGAGCGCCTGTATCCCACTTAACAACTATATCGTTTGCTTCCTTTTCGGAAATGTACTGGTTGAACGAGTTCTCGAATACAATGCCGTCAGCTTCAAAG
This sequence comes from uncultured Clostridia bacterium, assembly GCA_947625455.1. GTDB lineage: Bacteria > Bacillota > Clostridia > Oscillospirales > Ruminococcaceae > CAG-115. The sequence continues at coordinate 35,778 of CANQOJ010000002.1, forward strand.
CCGTCTGCATTTACAACAACCGTTGCATTCCAGTAAGAACCGTTTGTTGTTCCCGAGCCGGGATTTTTGGTCGAAAGATAGCCGTTCGACTTGTTAGCAGCGAGAACATCTGCGTTCCACTTGCAGTCAGCGCCCATGCTGTAATAGTTGTAGCCATGACCGTAATATGACGTAATTCTTACGACATTTTCGCCGATATTAACGCCCTTGTCCTTAAGTTCAAGGCTTGCCTTATCGCCCGCAGCGTTCACGAGTGAAACGTTCGGAACGTTTATAACGAGCATTTCTTCATAGTTGCCTGGATCGATAACTATTTCAACTCTCTCATTGTTAGGTCTGCTCATCTTTGCAACAGCCGCAAGAGCTTCGTTGATAGTTTTGTAGTTCTTATCCTTGCCGACAGTTACTGTCTTGCTGTAAGGAACAGCTGCACTGCTCTTGGAAATAACATTAAAGTAAGTCTTTTCCTGTACCGTAATGGTAAGATAGCCGTCCGCTGTCGCTTCAACTGTTATAGTGTCAGTCTTGCTTGTGCTGCCCTTAACAGTGTCGGAAACTGTATATTCCTTGCCGTTAATAGTAAATGCGCCCGAATAGCAATAAGAAATAGTTACAGCCTCGCCTTTCTTAACGGGGACTTTAACTTCGCCGTCCGCATTTACAACCAAGTAAGTCTTATCTTCGCCTGCACCTTTAAGTACAAGACCGAGATAATGCGCCTTGTCAGCGTCAATTCCGGGAGCGCCGCCGTTGGCAACGTTGTACTTTGAGAAATTCCATTCGTCAATTGCCTCGAATACGGCTTCTGCCGATACTGCCTTGCCCTCTACCTTTACATCGGCAATAGGCTTAGCAACTGCCGCGTCAATTCCCGTATCCTCAACGAAAACGGAATACTGACCGTCTCTAAGCTGAATGTTGTCAGTTGCTTTGAATGTGTAGTTATAGCCTGCTTCATTGATGTTGGTGAAGATTATCTTCGCATTCTTTTCAGCTTCTGCCGAAAGACCCGAGAATTTGATCGTTACATCATAAACGGGCTTTTTAGCAAATTCAATGTCAAGACTGCCATCTGCGTCCTTCTTGACAGAAGTTGTCTTAAGCGAATAGTCGTTTACGCCTTCAGCGGTTACGGCGTAGGTTGCGCCACTTTCGAGTTTGAGCGTGAACGAGCCGTCATTTTCAACTGTGATTTCGGGAACATAAATAGTGTCCTTGTTTGTGAAGCTGAGTTCAAGCTTTGCAATTTCAGCCTCGCTAAGCCCCGTTATCTTGCCTGTTACGTTAACAAGATCAACAGATTTTACTTCAATGTCTTTTGTAACAGCCTTGCCGTCATCTTTAACTTCAAGAGTTTTGTTGCTTGTGATTACATAGCCGTTAGCGTCTAAAAGCGCTATGTCATATGTATAGCCGCCGAAAAGGGAAACGCTGTACTCGCCGTTCTTTACGGGAGCTACTGTAACAGCGCCGCTCTTCTGGTTAGTAAACGAAATGCCGTACTCTTTTTCGGAAAGTCCCGCAGCCTTGGTCGTGTCAACTTTTCCGCTTACCGCAGCAGGCTTCGGGTGCTCTCTCGTCAATCTGAAAACAACGAGTTTTTCGTTGAGTGTATAGAGTTTGTACATACCCGTTTCTGTGGCATAGAACTTGAGTTCAGCACCTTTATCAGTAGTTTCTCTCGTCTGGATAACTTCTCCGTTGGGATCTTCAAAGCTGATTGTGGACGCGCCGCCGTTAGAGCCTGCAACAACGGTAAGAATATCGCCCGCATAAAGCTTTATGCCGAGATAAATATCTTTTGTTGAGCTGGTGTTTGAATAAACCTCACCATTGTAGGTAACTCCATTTAAATCGAGCTTTTTCTTATCTTTTCTTGTGATTTGTTCGTTGTAGGTTCTTATTCTGTTGTTAGTTTTTCCGTTGCCGTTGAAAACCAACTGTCCGTCAGGAGTTGCAAAACTGCCTATATCTACGCCTTCTGTGCCTGCTTTTACATCAGCGGGATAGAAGCCGTTGATAATGTCAACAGTCAGCATATTGTGCGCATCGGGAACCTCAGCTGCGCCGAAATCCCATACATCGGGCTTATAATCGCCCTTGTACTCATCGGATACAATAGGCTCAGCGATGATGATAGGAATGTAAGCTACGCCGCTGCCTTCAAATGCAAGAGTAAGCGTTGTAGCCTCACCCTTGTAAGTATAAACAGCTACATTTTCCGAGAACCCGTTTTTGGGTTGGTCGCAACTAGCCGTTTTGATTGTCTGCGTTTCGCTGTAAGAACCGTCAGCACTTTTAACTGTCAGTTTTTCAATGTTGTTGTAATTACAACCACCAACAGTGAGTTTTGTCGGACCTGAGACTTTGATTTCGATAATGTCTCCATTTTGAAATGTTGTGCCGTGTGTGCCGTCATGGAACTTGTAATTGCCTGCTTTAAGTGTGAGATTTCCGGATGTAATGTTGGTTCCGTCAGCGCCTTCGGGAATGACAGAGTGATCCGTAAAAACCCACGTCTGCGTTCCGCTTGCCTCTTCTGCCGCGAAAGTCGGCATTGTGAAGCCTGCGGGAACAACCGCCGTCACCGCCAGCGCAGCAGTCGCAAACGCGGCAATGACCTTTTTTGCTTTTTCTTTCAAAAGCATGTGAATTGACCTCCCTTTTCAAAAAAATATTTCCGCAAAAAATTTGCGTTATATTCATTGTAATATGTTTGTAAAGAAATGTCAAGCCGTTTCTCAATCTTTTGTATAAAGTTATTATTTTTTCAAAGAACTTTTGGTGATTATAAACAGTAACGATTAGCAGTTAAAACTTTCATGCGGTTTTATTGCGCAAATATCGGGTAAAACGGAGTGTAACAAGCGAAAACGCGCTTTGTGGATTATATTCAAAACCAACCCCGAATTTTCGGCAAAAAGCGCATGACATTCAACCGTGCTGACAAGCGGGTTTTAGACAACTTCCTAAAAGAGAAAAGAGGCTAGAACCAAAATTCTAACCTCTTACCTCTAACATCTTACTTCTAAAAGAAGAAAGAGGCTGGAATCAAAATTCTAGCCTCTAACCTCTTAATTTCTAGCATCTAGCTGGCGGAGAACGAGGGAGTTGAACCCTCGCGCCGGTCACCCGACCTACTCCCTTAGCAGGCCATGTGGACCAGAATTCGCTATACAAATCCGGCAACCACTGGATGAAGCGTACGAA
>CANQOJ010000003.1 GCA_947625455.1 uncultured Clostridia bacterium
GCGGGGTTTGAAGTCGGCGCTGACGATTATATAGGAAAACCGTTTCGTCCGAGGGAACTTGTCGCGCGCATAAAAAACGCAGTCCGCAAGCACGCAAGTTCTCCTCAGCTCTTAAAATGCGCGAATGTCGTTATTGATACATCAAGAGGAGTGGTTACCAAAAACGGGAATGAAATTTTCCTGTCGGCGCTTGAATATCGTCTGCTTATGCTGTTTTTTCTCAACAAGAATATTCTGCTGTCAAGAGACAGGATAATGGACGAACTCTGGACGGTTGCGGGGGAATTTGTCGGCGACAACACGCTGAATGTCTACATAAAACGCCTGAGGGATAAAATTGAGGACGATCCCGCAAATCCCGCTGTGCTTAAAACAATACGCGGAATGGGTTATAAGGCGGTGGACGAATGAACAAGATAAATACCGATACAAAAATACTGCTTACTGTGCAGTTGTGCGCTTTTGCGGCGGGATTTGTTGTTTGCTTTATTATAAGCCCGAAATCGGCAGTTGTGCTTTCGGTGTTTGCGGCAATATGCGTTATATCCGAAATTATTGTATTGTTAAAGCGCAGGAAAAAGCTTTCAAGACTGTGCGACGAGGTAGACAAAATTCTGCACGGGATTGAAACCGTTTCATTTGAAGAATTTAAGGAGGGCGAACTTGCGGTTTTGTCCTCTGAACTTCATAAAATGACCATTAAATTAAGAGAGCAGAATTTCGCGCTTAAAAAGGAAAAACAGTTTCTGAAAGAAAACCTTGAGGACATTTCACACCAAATCAGAACTCCGCTTACAACCGTTCTTGTTATACTCGGAATGTTAAGGCAGGAAATCTCTGAAAAAGAACGCACCGAACACATCTCCGAAATGTTTACTCTGCTGTCAAAAATGCAGTGGCTTCTGGAAACCTTACTCAACATCTCCCGCCTTGACGCAGGGGCGGTGACGCTAAGATATGAAACCGTCAAGGCAACGGACATCATTGACTCCGCGCTGTATCCTCTGCTTATTCCGATTGAACTTAAAAACATCACGTTATATAAAAGCGCGGCAGATGACTTAAAGCTTAATGCTGACAGGCAGTATATCACCGAAGCGCTTGAAAATATCCTTAAAAACTGCGTTGAACACACTCCCGAAAACGGTGAAATACGGATTTCCGCAGAGGAAAACAACATCTATACTCAAATCACCGTTGCCGATACCGGCGCGGGCATTCCCGAAGAAGAACTTTCGCGAGTGTTTGAAAGATTTTACCGTGGGAAAGGCTTTTCAAGCAAGGGGTACGGGATAGGACTGGCGTTTGCGAAGAAAGCTGTCGTAATGCAGAATGGGACGCTTTCCGTTAAAAATGCGCGTGAAAAGGGCGCGGTTTTTGAGATGAGGATATATAAGTCTCAACTGAAGTCGGAATAAATGTAAGAAAATTGTAAGTATTTCGTAATAAAAAACGAATAAAATCTTCTCCGTGAAATGTTATAATCAATCTGATAAAAACATTTGACGGAGAAGAACAATGAAAAAATTCAAGAGAGTACTATTCGTAACCCTTATAATTCTGGGCATATTCATAGTTTTATTTGCGTCCGCGTCTATTTACCTTGAATATACCCTCTCACAGCCATGCGGAGAACAGGCAATTCTTTCCGAGTGGAATTTGATACTTGTAAACAACCATTACCACATACCCAAAGGTTATGACGTAAAACTTATGGAACTTTCAAACGGGCAGAAAATTGACGAGAGGATTTATCCCGAATTGCAGGAAATGTTTGACGATATGCGAAGCGAGGGCGTTTATCCGTTTGTAAGAGAGGGCTACCGCACAGCTGACGAGCAAAAGGCGATACTGCGCGAATTTATCGGCGACTATATGGACCAAGGCTACAGCTTGACAAAAGCTTATGAACTCACGAGAAAAGCCGCCGCGGCTGTCGGAAACAGCGAGCATCAGCTGGGCATTGCCGTAGATATAAACGCCGACCTGGACAAATGCGAAGCATGGGATGTTTACAACTGGCTTGACGCAAACGCCTGGAAATACGGCTTTATACTGCGCTATCCTCCCGACAAAACCGATATAACCGAAACAAACTACGAGCCTTGGCATTACCGCTATGTCGGCAAAGAAGCCGCGGAGGAAATACATTCGCGAGGGGTATGCCTTGAAGAATATCTCAACTTATCTGCTGCCTGAAATTTGACTTTTATACAGTCTTAATTTATCTTGACATATCATATTTTTCCTGCTACAATTAAAGCAGGGGGAATTATTATGACCGAAAATTATCTGATATTCACCGACCTTGACGGCACGATTATCCGCTCGGCTAAAAACCGCTCTGAAACGGACGTTGTTGTTGAAAGGAAAAACGGAGAGGCAATAACCTGCGTTTCGGAATTTGCCTTGGGAAAGCTTGCGGGTTTAAAAAACGTTGTTCCCGTTACAACGAGGAGCATTGAACAATATCTGCGCATTGAAATTCCCGATTTCAAGCCGAAATACGCTATATGTTCAAACGGCGGGAATTTGCTTATAAACGGCGAAATCTGCGGGGAATGGCACAAGTTTTCCGAAACCGAATTTGAAAAGTGCAAAAGCGAAATGGAAAACTGCCGGAAGATATTTGAAAACGATATTAACCGCAGTTTTGAAATAAGGCTTGTGGACGGGCTTTTTCTGTTTACAAAAAGCCGCTGCGTTTCAGAAACTCTGAAAAACGCAGGCGGCTTTGAAAATCTTAACTGCTTTTCCGTGGGAGAAAAAGTTTACGCATTCCCGAAAGTTTTGAACAAGGGAGACGCAGTGAAGCGTTTTATTGAACGCGAAAACTTTAACGGCAAAATCATCTGCGCGGGCGACAGCCTGCCCGATATTCCCATGCTGAATATTGCCGATACGGCGATTTTTCCAAACGAACTTTTTGGAGTTACGGCAAAAGAAAAGCTTTGCGCGCCGAGAGAGAATTTCTGTGATTTTACCGCCGAGATGTTCAGCTGTCAGCAAGGTTTTTGATAATCCCGCAGGCTTTGTAGTTTTTCAGCGGGTATTCCATAACCTCAACGCCCTTTTCCTTTGCAAGCTGATATAAATGCGCTAAATGCTCGTTGTCCGAGAGGCTGTGAACGAGGATTTTCCAGGGCATTCTCCTTAAAAGCACCCTTGTTGCTTCGCCTATACTCGGCTTTATAAGGTTGATATCATTAACGCCGAATTTCTCCGCAATCTCTCTGACTTCTTCAAGTCCTCCGCGCATATTTCCCGAACTTTTTTCAAATACGGGCAATGGTCGTTTATAATCAAACTTGCTTTCAACGGCGTTTATAAACTCATATGTCCTGTCTTTATCGGACAATTCTTTATAAAACGCCGCACCGTGAAAATCATCTTCGCCGATTATGTCGTTGCGCAGAAACGTCCTGCTTAAAAGTCCCGAAACAGTTGAATTAAGCAGTGAACTCGCAATCAGAAAATCATCATGCGTACCGCATTTCTCCGCCATGTACGCAGGATCTGACAGCACCGCAAGTCCCGCGTTTAATTCGGGATAATCAAACATTGCGTTTTTGAGTTCGCGCTGTATTGCGCCTTTCCCCGTCCAGCCGTCAACAAACTGTATTGATGTGGGGGAATGGCGTTTTAAGATGAAATTCAGCGCGTTTTTGTCAATGCCTTTCCCGCGGATAATTGAAATTGTGTAGTGAACGACGTCAGCGTTAAATCTGCCCTTTAAATAGCGTTTAAGCAGTACGCCCACAGATGTTCCCGCGCGGGCAAGAGAAACCAGCACAGCATCTTTGCCCTTGTCCCGATATATTCTCATAGCGCAGTCAGCTACTGCGTCCGCCGTTATCTGCGAATATAAAGCAAGCGACTTTTCATAAATTCTTAAATACTCCTCTGTCGGTTCATATTCAAGCGGTAACATCTCCGAATAATGCACTCCGCTTTGTATAAGCTTTTCGCGTTCTTCCGAGCATAAAGGTTTGACAAGTCCCGTTATGTCCTTTAAAAGTATAACTACATCATCTTCAAGATAAGTTCCAAAAATTTCAACCCACTCCCAGAAAATAAATATGTTTACACCCAACCTGCCTTAACACCCTGCACAAATCGTTCAGTCCGTCCGTGAAATCACTGTTGCTGTCGGATACCACAACGGCGTAATCATGGGGTTTCAGGTTATATATAAACGTTTCGCGGGTGCTGTCGTAAAAACTTCTTAATTTATAACCGCTGTTTATGGGGTAATCATGCGCGTTGTTTATTCCGATAGGGCTTCTTGTCGTTGAATGGCAGAGGACGTTCATTCCCTTTTCTTCAAGAATTTCGCCAAGTATAACCGCGGGATACATACACTCTTCAGTGCCTAAAACCAGAATATCTGCGCCTTTCGGAAAACTTAAAATGTTCTCTGTAATTCTGCGCACTTCGCGTTTGTAATCGCCGATTTTTACGCCCATTCTTGCGTTCGGTATTTTTTCACCGCATTCAATGACTTCATATTCGGCGGGCTTTTCATATTCAACGGTTTCCGCGGGTGTTACCCGTATATCCTCAACCGCTTTTTCATAATCGCCAAACGGCAGTTTTAAAAGGCACTCGGTTTTTATCCCCGCATCGGAAAGCCGTTTTTCGTTTTCCTCGGAAACGCGGTTTATGACTGAAGCGGCGATAAACTCTTTTCCTGTTGCATTCGGAAATTCCGCTTTTAATTGTTCGGCAATATTTATAAGCGTTTTCCCCGTTGATATTTCATCATCAATGAAGATTATCTGAGGGGTTTTCGAGATAAACTCACCGAGGTTTTCGGAATACAATTTTTGTTCAACTGCGTGGCTGTGTTCTTCGGAAAAATAAACAAAGTTACCCTTGAAATCCTCGCGCGTTGTATGAATATAAACGCAGTCATCGGGAAAACATTCCGAAACCCCCGCGCCTATTGCGGTAGCGGTTTCGGCAAAGCCTATCACAAGCCTTGCAGATGGGTATTTACGAAACAGCTTTTCACCTAAAGTCCTCATCATTTCCAGAGATGTTTTTGGACTTACGGGGATATGCTTCGCCTGCAGAGGATTTACAAGAAGATAACTGCGCTTGGTATTATTCAAGCGCTTTGCTGTTTTCAAAAGTTCGTCTGACGTGTAGTTCATTGATGTTCACCTAAAACCAACGGAGTTTCAAGATTTACGACCGTAGGTATATTGCCTTTTGGATATTCCCACGGCAGTTCATTTCCCAGAAGCCTGTTTAATGCGATTTGCGGGATATTTATTCCTGTTGAGGCGCACGAAAGCTGAAGCCCGCCCGACATACGCGGGTTGATTTCAAGAAGATACGGTCTGCCGTTTTCAAATTTAAGCTGAATATTAAGCGGCGTTTCAAGTTTTATTTCGTCAAGTATTCTTTGACAAAGCTTCATTATTTCGCCGTCAAATTTAACGTTTGAATATCTCCCGTTTTTAAATCTCGGAAGAATAATATCGCCCCGCGCTGTTCTAAGGCAGTCCGAGCTAATTTCCCCGCCGCTCAGATACGGCATAAGCAAAACGGGCGTTTCAAAATCATACTGCCGCATTATTTTAACAGCGGTTTCATATGACACTTTCATACCCGGCGCATTTAAAAGCGCTGACAGCTTATCGACATTTTCGTCAATAACGCGAAAACTTCTTGCACCCTCGTCGGTTTCAAGCTTGTAGCAAACGCGCCCGCAATTGCTTTTAAGTTCACTGTAAGCATCTTCAAATTCCGCTGCCGAATGTGCAGTCAGCGTTTTCGGCACTATTTCGGGGATTTTTTTGCTGAAAAACTCGTAGGTTTTCGTTTTGCTGTCCAGTGTTCTAAGCATTTTTGAATTTCTGCTGACAAGCACCTTTGTCCCTGTCCCGTCAAACCTTTCAATATTCTCCGCAACAGCTACAAGATTTCTCCTCGGCACAAAAACGTCAATTTTATGAACTCTGCAAAATTCAACGCAAAAATCAACGTATTCGCTTTCGCTTACATTTTCGGGTTCGGTATAGCGTTCATTACAGGCTTTAAGATAAGCCATATTTGAGTTAGTCGCAGAACCTATAAATTCATACTCTGCGCTTTCACCGCGCATAAGCCCTATAAGATGATAAGCGGTACTGAACCAGTGATTGAACCAGATACGCATTTTAACTTCAAATCCTCTTTATTTCCGAAGAAACTTCCTCTTGTATTCCGTAAACCTGCGCCAGCTTTAAAACTCTCTGTGCCCATTTTCCGTGGCATTTTACCTCGTTCATTCTGCTGCTGTCCGCGCTTTTCGCAACACCGCTGTTTTCATCATTCCACGAGAGTATGTTTTTAGCGTCCTCGTAGTCCGAACGAAGCGGTTTCATGGCGTTGAAGATTATAGGCAACTGCGAGGGGTGTACGGCGGTTTTGCCGATAAAGCCGTTGAGTTTGTCAAGTTCAAGTTCTTTCCTGAGTCCCCTTGCCCAAGCGTCATTGACGTCATCTCCGAAATACTCCCACACCGCCGCCGAAACCGCATAATCCGAACCGAAAACGTTGATTATGTCCGAAAGAATATCCCTTATAACGCCTATGTCGTAGATAGTCTGAGAAGAATTTCTGCGAAGTCCGTAGAGGTTACTGAAATCATTCCCGCCTACTCTTACGTTAAGTACAAACGGCTTTATATCGTCAAGTACTGCCTTTATCCCGCAAAGCGATGAAGTTCTGTTTGAAATATCAGCCGCGGTTTTGCTTTCAATTATCGGCATTATATAAAGCCGATTTTCTCTGCCGCTATTTAAATCGGTGATGATTTGCGCATATTCTTCGGCATTTGAACCGTCGAATTTCGGCAGAATATACCCCGTCAATACCCGCTCTTTTTCGCCTAAAAGGCTGTGAATATGCAGAAGATGACGAGGCGTTCTTATCCTCACAAATACAAGCGGCAGTTTTCCCTCGTCAATCTCCGAAAGCTGTGCAACCGTGTTCACAAGGCACCTTTCCGCATACTCAAGCGCCCCGTCAAGCACGGTATCTTCTAAACACAGCGCCATTGACGTAAGGCACTTAAAACAGCCGTTTTTAATTTTCTCCGCAACTTGCGTATTTACCGCAGGGGTATACAAAAGCCCTCCGACTTTATACGGCAAAAGGCTGTCGTCTGCTAAATTCATTTACGCTCCCTAAAAAAACAAAAACAGTAAGAGCCTACAAAACCACTCATAGGCTCTTACTTCATAAATTCCGATTAAACGTTTACGCCGTAATTCATGCAAAGTTCTTTAAGTCCGCCCGCAAAACCGCTTCCTATGGCGTTGAACTTCCATTCGCCGTTGTGTCTGTAAAGCTCTGCGAAAACAATCGCTGTTTCTATTGAGAAATCCTCACACAGGTCATAGCGCACAAGCTCTGTGTTATTCGCCTGGTCAACAATGCGAATAAAAGCGTTTTCTACCTGCCCGAAATTCTGCGCGCGGTTTTCACAATCGTAGATTGTTACCGTAAAGGCAATTTTCTCAACATCTGCGGGAATTTTCGTCAAATCAACGACAATCTGCTCGTCGTCGCCCTCTCCCTCGCCCGTCAGGTTGTCGCCCATATGCTCAACCCCTCCGCAGGCATGCTTTAAATTTCCGTAGAAAACAAAATCTCCGTCGCTCTTGACTTTGCCGTTTGAGCCGAGTAAAAACGCCTCAGTATCAAGGTCAAACGCCGAGCCTCCCGAATATTTGTTTACGTCCCAGCCAAGCCCCACAACAAGCTTTGAAAGTCCGGGATTGCCTTTTGTAAGGTCTACTTTTTGTCCTTTAACCAAACTAACTGCCATTTTATTTTTCCTCCATATTTTCATGACGGTTTAATCCGCATTTCTATGTTGATTTTACCATAAAATTCCCGCAAAATCAAGTGTCAAATATGGTTTTTTACCAAATTTAATGACGAAAGGTTTTCTTTTTGTCTGTTTTCACAATAAACGCCGCTTAATTTTGGAGAATATGACAAACATCTCCTGCCTTTTCAAATTTTGTATAAAATTGTTACAGGGAATCTATACATTATGTATAAAATCAACACGATGCAATAAAAATTTTTATAAATACTTGACAAAATTTAAAAGATATGTTAAAATTTAATTGATAAATTTATATCTAATATTTTTTCAGTCTATTTTCAGGTTGGAGGAAAACAGGTTATGTCAAAAAAAGGTTATAGATTGAGTGTAAAAATAACGGTTATATCTTGTCTGCTGGTATTCGTAACGGCTTTGCTTTCGGCTTTGATTGCGGGATTTTTATGCGCGGCGAGCATGAGGGATATTACGTTTACGCTTGTTTCAAGCGGTACGCATACTGTCGAGGCTGAAGTAAGAGGCGAACAGGATACGCTGAAAATACTTGCGGATAATATTATAGCAAACGGCGCGCAGAAAAATACCGACCGCATTTCTTCCCTTTGGAACGAAACAAGGCGCGATGAATATGACTTTATCGGCATTGTTGAAAACGGCAGTATTACATGGACTACCGACAATTCCGTTTTACCGCAGGGATTTACCCCGAGAACAGGTTTGTTCTCATCTGATGACAAGCTTTTCTGCACATACGTTACGAGCGATTTGGGCGGATTTTCGTACATACTCGGTACTGACCTTGTGAAAACATCATTTGTTGATACCATAAAGGAAAAGACAAACTGCGAAATTTCGCTGTTCTTGAATGACGTGCGTTATAACACTACGATATTCAACGCTTCGGGCGACCGCATTGTAGGCGAAAAAATGAGCGCGTCCGTCTGGAAATCAATGCAGGCTGACCAGACGTTTGAAAACCGCATAGACATCAGCGGAAAGCCTTATTTCGTATTCTATGATCCCATGAAAGACGAGGACGGAAACATTATCGGCTCATATTTCGCGGGCTACACGGCTGACATCTACAACAACGCCATAGCAAGCGCGATTATCACTACGACGCTTATCTGTATCGCTATCGTAATTGTAATCGTAATAGTCCTCTTTATCATTCTGAAAGCCGACATCGAGCGTCCTATCGCGGCGCTTATCCCCGAATGTGACGACATCAAGAACATCAACCTCAACAAGGGCAACAGCGGGTTTGCATATCACAATGACGAGATAGGTCATCTTGCTGACGCGCTTATTGAGTCAAAACAGACGCTTAACTCTTATGTTCAGGATATAGTGAACATACTTGACTCAATGGCAGGCGGCGACTTTTCAAATCAGCCGTCTATCTCCTACAAGGGCGACTTTGTTTCGATAGAAAAAGCTTTTGAACAGATACGCTCACAACTCGGCGATATTATTTCAAACGTCACGCTTTCTGCGGAAAATGTGTCCATGGGTGCGGAACAAATGGCGGAGGGCACGCAGTCGCTTGCAGAGGGCACTCAGCGTCAGGCGGCGACAATTGACGAGCTGTCCTCTACGGTATCCGGCATAAGCGAACATGTCAACAAAACCGCAGAAGCCGCGCAGACTGCTTCCGAAATCAGCATGGACTGTGCGAATATCATGCAGCAGCGCACCGCAGATATGCAGGACCTTATAAACGCTATGGATATTGTCGAGAAGAAGTCCGAGGATATCGCAAATGTTATCAAGGCAATTGAGGATATTGCATTCCAGACGAACATTCTTGCGCTGAATGCTTCTATCGAAGCGGCTCGCGCAGGCGACGCAGGAAAGGGATTTGCCGTTGTTGCAACGGAAGTAGGTACTCTTGCGGCACGCTCTGCGGAATCCGCAAACTCAACCAGGACTATTATCGACAGCACGCTTGACGCTGTTCATGCGTCAATTGAAATCGCCCGCAAGGCTGCAAAGGCGATTGAAAACGTTACGGAAAAATCACGTCAGGCAAGCGACCTTGTAAGAGAAATTGCAACTGACGCTAATTCTCAGGCAAAAGAACTCGAACAGGCTACAATCGGCATAAACGACATAAGCAGCGTTGTTCAGCAGAACTCCTCTACCGCGCAGCAGTCTGCGGCTTCATGCGAAGAACTCTCTGCGCAGTCTAAGATTATGCAGGAACAGGTTAACAGAATGAAGGTCTGAACTAGAGACTAGACGCATTATCCTCCTTCGTCGGATAACGCTTTAAGAGGCTAGAGGCTAGACATGGTATCCGCTTCGCGGATAATATTAAGATTGTTAGATTAAACGAGCGTAAACCTATCAATGGGTTTACGCTCGTTGTTTTAAAAATAGTATCTCTAACCGCTTAATCTTCGGTCTCTAGTTGCTTTTTTCTACGGCGAGTTTTAATTCTGACAAGCGTCATTACTATAAAGATAACCGCGCCGCATACTGAAGCAATAACGCCCGCAATAAAGCCGTCGGGCAAATATACAAGCTTCACCGTATGTTCGCCTTTCGGAATGTTAAGGCAAATAAGCGTATCATTGACGGACGTGTTGATCTCGCATTTCCTGCCGTCAATATATGCACTCCAGCCCTTTTCATACGGGATTGACGTAAACAGCGCGCAATCCTCTTTTGCGTTTACCGATAATTCAAGAGCGTTGTTTCCCGTTTTTTGCACCTCGTTTTTGGGAATTGCGGAGTTGAAATCTTTCAAAGCCGTTTCGTCAAGTACGCAGAAAATCGGCGCTTCAAATACTGCACTGCTGTTATAAAGCCTTACTTCAACCGTAACCTGTTCATTTTCCAAAAAACTTCCCAAGTACGCAACATTATGCTGAAATCCGCCGAAATAGTCGCAGACATATTCGCCGTTTACAAACAGCGCGCAGGTGTGTTCTTCGTATGTCGGGATATAGACGTACAGCGGACCGGATTTCGGAATATCAAGCGTATACTCTGCAATTCCGTCAGCGTTTGCATTTCGCTTTTCATAACGAGTGCCGTTTTGTTTCAAGTTTTGTAGGTCGAAGTCATATTCGCGAATACGAGTGAAAAATTGAGTACGATTGCCGAGAATTGCCGAGGCTATGTTTTCCTGGCAATAAAACGGGTTTTCGTCGTCAATCTCACTGCCTATAATTTCCCTGTCCGCAAGAAACGCAATCGGCAAAGCGTCCGGATTTTCGTAAACAATGCCGTCTCTTTCGCTGTACGGCACAAGCTTTTCGTCCTTCGACATAACATATTTTATGCCGAAAATGTCGTCGGTAAGCATTGTAGAACCGTTATATCGCGTATGCCAGTCGTACTGACCAAACCCCAGCTGTCTCATCATTTTGAGTACATTTTCGTTATATACGCTTGAAGAAAACGAAACGCCGTAAATCCCCGCGGCTATATTGTCGTTAAACGCGCGGTGGAATGTCTTTTCAACACGGTAAAATCCGCTGTCATTTGCCTTTATCCTGTCGGCAGTTTCGCGCATTTCGATTATCTGCGGTTCATATTCCTCGCGCTTTTGATAACCGAAATCGCCGTTTATGTTAATCAGATAACTCTGCGTGTTAATAATAAGTTCAGCGCACACGGCTATCGCAATTACCGCTTTCGTCTGCTTTTTGGGGAATAGTTTTACAAGCAACGCACAAACGCCCGCGATTGCAAGCGCTGTCAGCGTAAACAGTCCGATATACTCTGCGTTTTTAAATTCCCTGCTTCTGAATGCATTTGCCGTCAGCAAAAGCGCTAACAATATAAAAAACGCTGTTCCAAAATGCCGCGCGTGAAGTTCTTTTAAGTTTTCAAATGCCTTTGCGCCCAGGATTACAAGCATGAATATCAGCAAAAAGGAGTATCTGTGTTCAAACCATACAGGCGCGCGACCGCCGTGCCAGAGGTTGTCCAAGGGCTTAAAGTACAGTGAAAACATCAGCAATCCGCATAAAACGCCGCTTGAAATTCTCTCGCGGACGGCAACTTTTTTGCACATAAAATATAAAATTGCAAAGATAAGCGCGAATAATCCGCAGTACAAAAACGGAAGTCCGTTGTATCTCTGGCTGTCGTAAACTGTCGGGTAGAATTTCAGCAGACCGTCAAGCATATTGAAACATTCCCTAAATTCTACTCTGTCAAGACCGCCGCTTAACTTTCCCTCAAAAAGCGGCGCGACCGCGGGGACAATGATTATACCCGCCATGAATACAGCAGACGCTGACGAAAACAGGAAAATTCCGATTTTTTGCTTTCTTAAGAACGTTTTTCTTGACGAAATAAGAAAGGCAAAATACAAAAGGGAGAAAATGCACAGCATATAACCCGTGTAGTAATTTGCCATTATTGCGAAAAGCAGCGTCAATGTATACAGCATGAAACCGCGTTTTCTGCACATTCTCTCCAGTCCCATGATTATAAGCGGAAGCAAAGCCACAGCGTCAAGCCACATGGGGTTTATGGTATTTGCGCATGAATACCCGCACAATGCGTAACACAGCGAAAATACAACGGCGGTAAACTCGGAATACTTGCGGTGTTTCCTCAAAAACAGCGACATAGTAAGTCCCGCACAGCTTATTTTCGCAATAAGCATAACAAGAAGCCCCTCCGTTATATTTTCGCGAGGGAACAAAAGAACAATAAGATTAAACGGGCTTGCGATATAATACGCGAAAGTCCCGTAAAACCCGCCGGAAAGCGAACCGCTCCAGTTGTAAAAAAGCCCCTCTTCTCCGAAAATAACGTTTTTAAGATAGTCAAAAAAGTAAACGTATTGAGAACTGAAGTCCACCGCCAAAACGGATTTTTCTCCAAACGGGTAAATTCCGACAAACGCGTATGCCGCAAGAAGTATAACAGCGGGAATGATAAACGAAAGGATGTGGGATTTGTTCGTTGCTATAAATGTTTTGATTTTTGTAAGAATGTTTTTCATATTTTAAGTCCTTTTCTTTTAGAGGTAAGATGTTAGATGTAAGAGGTAAGAGTTTGAGCCGAAATGTGATTTTGCCGTTTAGAAGTAAGGGGTTAGATGTAGGAGGTAAGAGTTTGAACTTGAACGCTGTTTTGCTGATTCAGAGGGGTTTACGGGGCTGTTTGGCGGGGTTGTGAAATTGATGATGGTTTATCGACAGTTTGAACAACTTTATTATAGCACAACTACTTTGCTTTGCATATTAGCAAAATCAACAAAAAAATTCTCAAAATTTGCCGAAAAATTATGCAACACGGTGCTTGGTGATTTTGACGAAATGAAATTTTTTATCAAAAGGTAATTCCCAAACAAGTATAAATATGTTAGAATGTAGATAGCTGATTTTGGGAGGTATTGCAATATGGCAATTGAATTAAACAAAGAGAATATCGCGGGACTTATTGAAAAGGCTTTTGAAAACCATGAAATAAAGGTTTACTATCAGCCGAAATTCAGCGCGGTAAACAGCAAGATTATGGGCGCAGAGGCTTTGGCGCGCTGGCAGATGTCGGACGGGGTTATGATTTCGCCCGCTATGTTTGTGCCTTTGCTTGAAGAATTAGGGCTTATAATAGACCTGGACTGGTATGTTTTCAGAGAGGTGTGCAGGTTTATTGCAGATGAACGCAAGGCGGGCGGGAAAGTTGTCACGGTTTCATCTAACTTCTCGCGCTTTCACGCAAGAGAAGCGGATTTTACAAAAAAGCTGTCTGAAATTGCCGACGAATACAACGTGCCGAGGAAGTATCTTGAAGTTGAGATAACCGAGTCCGCTTTAGCGTTTGAGGGAGTGGACATAATCGACTTTGTAAGTTCAATAAAGGACGCGGGTTTCGCCATTTCAATCGACGATTTCGGAAGCGGACTTTCATCGCTTAACTTCGTAAAGGACGTTCCCGCAAGCGAACTTAAAATCGACAAATCGCTTCTTTCGCACAACTGTGAAAACGAAAAAGAGAGGATTGTCCTTGAAGCAATATTCGAGTTTGCGCACAGGCTGAATATGACCACCGTTGCAGAGGGCGTTGAAACGAAAGAACAGCTTGGTTTTCTGAGAACCTGCGGCTGTGAACTGATACAGGGATATTTATTCGCAAAGCCCATGCCCGAAGAGGATTTCAGGAATATCCTCCTGCAATCCGAGAAAACAACGGAAACCGAGGACATTTTGCTTGTTCAGTCGCCTGCTACAGCGTCACAGCTTTTGCTTGACGCGGTGTTCACGGAATATCCGCTTGTTATCATGAGCAACCTTTCTAGAAACAGCTTTTATATGATGGCATATGAAAACTTTTCAACCCGCTCCTGCCCGTCAACAGGCGTATATACCGAACTTATCGTTCACGGCGCGTCTACAATGTACCCCGACGACCAAAAGCTGTTTTCCGATACGTTTGACATAGACGACCAGATTAAGGCTTACGAAAGAGGAGAGCGCACAAGAAGAGTAGTCACGCGTCAGCTTGGAGACGACGGCATATACAGAAAAGTTGAAACTACAAACTACTATATGAAAAATCCCAACAGCGACGATATACTTGCGATAACTCTAAGTCACGCCGTTGAATAAAATTTATCAGACTGTAGATAAAGCCCCATCTACGTCGTCAGCGTAGCAGCGTTTTCCGCGTAGCGGATAATGCGTGCAGGCACAAAGCCTAGCCGCAGCCACGCTTCAGCGTTGTGCGCGAAGCGCACATTGCGGTATCTGGGACTTTCTCTACAGTCTGAGGCTTGACTTTTTATACAAACTGGAATAAAGATAAGGTCTGATTTTATGAAAAAAACTGCAAAAAAGATGTTCTCACTGCTTATTGCTCTGACAATGACAATCTGCGGCTGTTCGGAAATTCCCGATTTGAGCGGTGAGTTTACAAATTCTGACAATTCCGACAACGAAAGTTCTATAAATTCTGCGGACTACAACGAAAGCGCGCC
Source organism: uncultured Clostridia bacterium (assembly GCA_947625455.1). Taxonomy (GTDB): domain Bacteria; phylum Bacillota; class Clostridia; order Oscillospirales; family Ruminococcaceae; genus CAG-115. Next base: position 14,793 of record CANQOJ010000003.1, read on the forward strand.
CGATGAATTTGAGGTGAACAAAGCGGATTTTGTGGTAAAGCTTAACGCAGAGGGCGGGGTTTACGAAAATGCCGAGATGATTTCAGAGGGTGAGTTTGACGGCAGAGGTTATGTACGCTTTGAACAGGGCGAAACGCTTACACATATCGTAAACCCGAAAAACTCACAGCATTACCGCTTTGTACTTGCCGTGCGCTCGCAGAAAGGCGCGTCAATTAGTCTCAGCGTAAAGGACAAGACAGAGGGAATGTTCTATGTACCGCCGTATGAAGATGATGACAGCCAGAATGCGTCCGAAAAGTTTGGCTATTCAATAGTAGACTGCGTTTATCTTGAAGAAGGGAAAAATGTGTTCAAGTTAAGCGTTGACAAGGGAACAGCTGATATTGACTATATAATAGTCGAAAATTCCGACAAAGCCGACGCGTCATGTTACAGGACAGGCACGTCCGCGGTAAACCCCTATGCAAGCTTATCGACAGTCGGCACAATGAAATATCTTTCGGATATTTACGGAGATTACTCGATGACGGCGGTGAATGTTTCGGTCGGCACCAATGCGGAAGCTGACGCGGTGTATCAGCTTACGGGACGTTATCCCGCAATCAGAGGTTCAGAACTTGCGTATGCGGTTTCGGAAAATGTGGACAAGGAAAAACTGCTTGTGGACGATATTGATTTAGCTGTTGACTGGAGTAAAAGTGGAGGGCTTGTTGCATATAAATGGCACTGGTATTCTCCAAACAGACTTCGCTCGGTCAAAACAGGAGCGTTTGACCTTGCAAAAGCGTTCAAGTCCGTAAATGTCGAGGAAACAGCACTGTTAAGCGCCGAAGAACTCTCCACGCTGAATAAAGACGGATATATTTCGAGCGATTATCTGGCGTTGATAACCGATATAGATAAAATTGCCGAAAATCTGGCAAAACTTGAGGGCGCGGCGACATTCTTTGAGCCTCTCCCAAATGCTGATTCGGGGCTTTACTGGTGGGGCGACAGCGCTGAAAACTACAAAAAGCTTTACGCTCTTGTTTTCAACAGACTATGCAGATACCACAAGCTTACAAACTTGATTTTTGTATATACAGGCGGCAGCGGTGATTATTTTCCGGGTGCGGAATACTGCGACATAGTCGGTCAGAGCTTTTTTGAAAAATCCGACTCGTCATTCGCAGGCAGATTTTCTGCATCGGCTGACGGTTTCCCGACAAGAAAAATGCTCGCCGTAACATCATGCGACGTTATGCCGAGCGTAGACTATATGAACCGCGACAATGCCATATGGCTCTGGACGGCGATTGAAAGCGGAAAGTATCTTATTGATGAAAACGGAGCGTTTTCGTCTGAATATAACTCCATAAACGCTCTCCGAAAAGCATATAATTCAACTCTTATGCTTACCCGTGATGAACTTCCCGATATAAGAAATTACGCTATTTCACCTTAAGTATTCTCTTGGCGTTTTCGGAAAAGATGTTTCTGCGTTCTTCGTCAGTGTACAAGGGATTAAGCATAAGTTCGCCTATATACATTGACGGCGAGCAAATGGGAAAATCCGAGCCGAACAAAAATCTTTCCGAACCGCACACGTCTATACCGTGCCTTAAAACTCCGTGACGGAAAATTCCCGTTCCCGAAAGGTCAAGATAGTAATTTTCGCTCATCTTCATTCTTTCAAAGTGCCTTTGCGGGTTTTCGCCGTCGCCGGGGTGCGCGGCAACAAACGTCACTTTCGGGTGTTTTTTCACCATTTGGTCTATCTGGTCATTGTCAATGGTGTGGAAATTCACGACCATATCATACATCTGCGCTACGTCAAGTATCTCGTCAAACTCTTTGCACGAATAGTCCGACCATTCGCACATATACGGCACAAGTTCTCCTATAAGCCTAACGCCCTTTTTGCTCATCTTTTCAATTTCTTCACAGCTTTCGCGTATAAACTTTGGGTGAACATGAAATCCCGGAGTGTAAAACCCGTTGTATTGTTCGGCAAGTTCAAGCGCGGTCTTGTTTGAAAGCGCTATCTTGTCCCAGAGCGTTGAACCTTCGGGAAAATCCCTTAAAAGGCTCAGCGCCGACCCGCAGATATGCGAAATACCCAGACTTTTCAGATATTCGGGCGTGTTTTCCGCCGACATACCGCAGTATTCCTTGTGCCTGCAAATATTCTCCTCGGCAGTTTTAAAAGGGTGAGTGTGAAAGTCGATTATCTCAAATTCCATTTTTTCTTGCTCCGTTTCAGCGTATAAATTCCGTATCTTCACATCTTACGGTGAAATATTTAAGTTCTTCTCCCGCTAACAGCGCGTGTATCTCAAATCCGTTTTCAGCTTTGTATATCTCGTCATAAAGCCAAACCGCGCCGATTAAATCTCCGTCCTGTTCGATTATATCGGCGTTTTTGAATATAACGCCATTAGTATCCGTAAATCCTCCCGAATTGTCAAATCTTATGACAATATCCCCGCCGTTATTTTCCACCGCCGTTATCTCGCAGTCATGCAGGCTTTCCCTCGTAAATTCCGGCATATTATCGCCGAACTCCCTTTGTTCAGCTTTTGTAAGTTCGTCCATAGCGCATTCGGTTTTCTTTTCGTTTTCATTGCAGAAATTTTCGATAAGCCATTTCACTTCGTTTGTGCAGCAGTCCAGCGCCAGCACCCTTATATCCGCTACCTTTTCAAGTATATATTGCGGAAGCGACTTTTGGAGCATTTCTATATTATATTTTTGAGCCTTTGCAAACTTTGCCTTTATATCTTCGGAGTCATATTTCGGCGGAGTAAATTTTTCGCGGGCTTTTTTGTATTCTTCTAAGTTCGGAAAATCAAGCTGGTCGAAATAGTCTTCAAACCTAGCCTTTGACGCTTCTTCGGCAATTTTAAGTTCCTCTTTTACTTTTTGTTCATATATATAACAATAAAACTCCTCCGAAAACTTCTCCGCCTTTTCATTTACCTTTAACAGCAGATGAAAACCCGTTTTCTGATTTGTTTCATACCATTCTTTAGTGCAGTATTTCATTTTCCTTTATCGCCCCTGTAAGTCATGCATAAACTATTAAGCACGCATTGTCCGCACTTCGGGTTTCTTGCGATACAAACCCCTCTGCCGTGCCATACAAGCCTATGGCAGAACAAAATCCCCTCGTTTGGAGGAATTACCTCCCGCAGTTGCTTTTCCACGGAATATGCGTCAGTACCCTTTGAAAGACCTAACTTGTTTGTAATTCGTATAACGTGAGTGTCACAGACCATTGCAGGCTTTCCGTAAAGGTCGCCCACAATCAGATTTGCGGTTTTTCTGCCTACTCCAGAAAGCTTTACAAGTTCTTCAATGCTGTCAGGTACTGTCGAATTATAAATATCCCTAAGCTGCCTGCACATTTCCACAATGTCCTTTGCTTTTGTGTGAAACAGCCCGCAGGACTGTATGTACTTTTCAACTTCGGAAACGTCAGCGTCCGCAAACGCTTCAATTGTCGGAAATCTCTCAAAAAGTGCGGGCGTGACCATATTAACGCGCTTGTCGGTGCATTGTGCAGACAAGCGCGTTGCTATCAATAATTCATGCGGTTTTTCATAAGTAAGCGCGCATTTAACCTGCGGGTATTCTTCTTTCAGAAGTTCAATTATTTTCTCCGCAAGTTTTTTCCTTGACTCAGACATTCCCGTTTAATTATCCTCTTCTTCCAAAATTCTTATAACGCGGATTTTGAGTATATTTCTATCCTCAACTTGCAGGACAATAAGCTTTATGCCCTCGTATTCAACCGACGGAGGAACAAGTTCCCCTCCCTCCGGAATATACCCCAGCTTGTCCGTGACAAATCCCGCGATCGTTTCATACTCGTGGTCATCGGGCAAATCAACCCCAAACTGACCGAAAACTTCTTCGGGATCTGCTTCTCCCGAAACCTCGTAGGTGTTGTCGTCAATGCGCGTTATATCGCTCTTTTCGTCGTCATATTCGTCCTGAATATTGCCCATAACCGCTTCGATTATGTCCTCAAGCGTCACAATTCCCGCAGTACCGCCGTATTCGTCAACAACAACCGCCATTCCCGCTTTCAGCTTGTTCATTGTCTTAAATATTTCAGAACATGGGCAAGCTTCGGGAATAAAACTTACATCTCTTAAAAAATCCTCAATTTTAAAATCCGAAAGGTCCTGCTTTCCGATAAGGCACAGCAGGTCTTTTACAATAATAATCCCCACTATCTTGTCGATAGTTCCGTCATACGCGGGAATACGCGAAAATCCTAAGTCAAGCGCGGTGTAAATAAGGTCGTCGAGCGTAATCTTGTTTACGTCAACTCCTACGATAGCCGTCCTGTGCGTCATTACGTCCGCCGCGTTAAGCCCCGCAAACTCGAAGATATTGTTTATCATCTGCGCGGAATCTTCCTCAATACCGCCCTCTTCTTCGTCCTTTGCCAGCGCGTCAACAAGGTCCATTACCTCGTCCTCGGTAATGTCGGCATAATTTGCCCCAAGCGCTTTTTTAAGCAGCGCCGAAAGCCCCTTTTCAAGCCATATCAGCGGCGCTAAAAGCACCCTCGCAGTTTTGTGTTCATTCTGTTCGTTTCGTTGATTTTCCGTGCTACTTCGGGAACCGTCAGTTTCCATATAGAATATCGGAAAGGAATATTTTCTTTCTAACCTTATGTCTTACCTGAAAGTTTTTTGTTGCTTAAAGCAACATGCCAGAGGTTAGAGGTAAGAGGTTAGAGTTGAAAGCCAAACGTGTTTTACTTTCTGACAAACCGCTTGAATAATTTTCCTTTCCCTTTACTCCTTTCATATAAAAATAAAATTTATTGCAGGTGTTATTCTCCGAAAAACAACCTCTTTCCGTTTTTGCCGGCAATTTCGATCATTTCTTCAGTCGAAACTCCCTTTATTTCAGCCATTTTCGCGGCTGTGTACCGTATCATCGAACTGTCGGAACGCTCGCCTCTATGCGGTTCGGGAGCCATATACGGACAGTCCGTTTCAAGAAGCAGTCTGTCAATCGGTATAACTTCACAAGCTTGAACCGCTTTCTTTGCGTTCTTAAACGTCAATACTCCCGTAAACCCTATATACATTCCGAGTTTAACCACTTCAACCGCCGTTTCTGCGGAATATGAAAAACAGTGCATAACGCCCCGCGGTTTATATTCCCTCAGAATTTCCATAGTTTCCGCACAGGCGTCGCGCGAGTGAATAATAACGGGCAAATCATATGTTTTCGCCATTTCAAGCTGTCTTATAAACACCCTGCGCTGAACATCTTTCGCAGGGGAGTCGTCATAGTGATAATCAAGACCTATCTCCCCCAGCGCCGTAACTTTCGGCATTTTCAGCAATTCTTCGAGCTGTTTTTCCCAGTTATCAGGCAGATTTCCCGCATCTTCTGGGTGAATGCCTGCTGACGCATAAATCCAGTCAAACCTTTGCGCAAGTTCAATTTCTTCCCTTGACGCTTCCAAATTACAGCCTACCGCGATAATGCGCTCAACATTCTTTTCGGGCAACGAGTTCAGCACCTGTTCTAAATCTTCGGGAAAATCCCGCTTTAAATAGTGGGCATGAGTATCGAAAATTCCCATTTTACTTCTTTGTCCAGTTGAAATCAGAACAGCGCTCGCCCGTTTTCAGAAATTCAGCGGAAATTTTCTTCACATCATCAAGCGACTTTGCTTCAGCAGAATATTTTTCTCCCGTATCCCTGTTAGACCAGAGAAACGTACCGCTGTTGCCGGTGAGTTCGGCTTCTAACCCCGCCGAATCCGCAAAACAGCTTACTCCGCTGAAATCTGCCGCCATACCGAAAACCTTTTCAAGCTCCGCCGCATTTCTCGCTGCGGCAACTCTGCCGTCCTTAAATGTTACTCTTGCACCTGCACAAAACATATTGTTGTCTCCTTAAATTATTTTTAGCCGTTAAAATACGCCTGCGTAACCAGCTGTTTGGTTTCATAGCTTTCAAGCGGCAATTGTCCTCTGCCGCCGAAAAGTTTTTCCGTGTCGTTAAACGCGCTTAAAAACGAGCGTTCAAGCAGCGTTTTTTTCGACATTCCGCCTGTCGGCTCAATATTTACGCAGTCGAAAAACATCAGTATCCGAGTTGCCGTTTCATCGGGCTGCCAGTACTCCTCGGTATTTTCTTCGGCGGGGGAATTTCCGTACATCTGCCTTAGCTGTGACAAAAGCTCTTCGGCATACATCTTCGCGCCGACGCTCGGAACACTTCCCGAAATGACTTCGCCCTGTTTTACAAACATTGCGCGCAGAATATGACTTACGCCTTTTGTCATAAGTTCCTGCGGCGCTTTTTCGGCTTCTTCGTCAATCTTTCTGAGCGCTTCTTCGCCCGCGTTTTCCTTTTGCGTAAGATTGTTGTCGGAGTTTTGCTTTTGAGCCGAGCGCCTTGTGTAAGCAGGAGTGAACGCCGCTTCCGATTTTACAAAGCTGTCGGTATGCTCCGCCGCAAGAGTAGAACTTTTCATTTCCGTCCTGCGCTCAACCGATTTAGTAAGATTTGTTTGATTTACGGACGATATGTCCGCCATTCTTGATATATCCATACAGTATCCCCCTTTCTGAAGAATAAAACTATGATTATCTTCAGACTGTCGATAAAGCCTCATCTGCGTTGTCAGCGTCACTGCAACAGCCACAAAGGCTAGTTGCAGTTAAGCTTCAGCGTTGAGCGCCCAGTGTTTTCCTCGAAGCGGATAATACGCGCTCAACGCGAGCATACTGAGGCTTTCTCAACAGTCTGAAATTTGATTTATTATACAGCCTGTGATTATCTTATGGTGCTTCCGTTGGGCACATCTTTGTCTAAGAACAATACCCTCACATCATCTTCTCCCGCGTCACACGCGAGTATCATGCCCTCCGACAATTCCCCGCACAGCTTTGCGGGAGCCAGATTCGCCACAAAAACAATCTTCTTCCCGACAAGGTCCTCGGGCTTATACCACTTTGCAATTCCCGAAACTATCTGCCTGCCCTGTCTCCCGTCGTCAACAGTGAGTTTTAAAAGCTTCTTGGCTTTCGGAATTTTCTCGCAGGCGGTAACTTCTCCGCTTCTGAGTTTTATCTCGGCAAATTGCTCAATGTTTATGACATTCGCCTTGTCGAGGTCCTCGTCCTCGCGTATGGTCTTTTCGGGTTTCAGCAAGGCGTTTAGTTCGTCAATTTCCTTTTCAATGTCAATTCTTGGGAAAAGCACTTCTCCTTTCTTGACCGTAACGTCAGCGGGCAGTTTTCCGAATTTCCCTAAAACATCATATTCAACGTCCTCTGCTTTTGCGCCAATCTGCTCAAATACTTTCGGCATTGTTTCGGGCATAAACGGCAAAAGCAGCGCCGAGCATATCCTTATGGTTTCAAGCAGGTTGTACAAAACCGACGCAAGACGCGCTTTTTTACTTTCGTCCTTGCCGAGTTTCCACGGTTCTGTTTCGTCAATATACTTGTTTGCTCTTGAAACAACTTTGAATATCTCCTCAAGCGCGCTTGACAGCCTTGCTTCTTCAACAAGCGGAGTTACCTTTTCGCAAAGAGCCTCGGCCATGCTTATAAGTTCATTGTCGAGCGGCTCTGCTTCGCGCTCTGTCGGCAGTGTACCGCCGAAATACTTGTCGGCCATTGCAACAGTTCTCGAAACGAGATTTCCGAGGTCGTTTGCAAGGTCGGAGTTTATGCGGTTTATCATGATTTCGTTTGAGAAATTGCTGTCCGAGCCGAACGGCATATCGCGCAGTATCTGATACCTAACCGCGTCAGCCCCGTAACGCTCTGCGAGTATGAACGGATCAATGACGTTACCGACTGATTTTGACATCTTCTGCCCGTTGAAGTTTATCCAGCCGTGACCGTAAAGCCTTTTCGGAAGCGGAATTTCAAGCATCATCAGCATAATAATCCACACAATCGAGTGGAAACGCACGATTTCTTTCGCCGTCATGTGCATATCCGCAGGCCAGTATTTGTCGAAATCATCATAAGCGTCGTTTTCATACCCTAACGCGCTTATATAGTTAGTCAGCGCGTCAATCCAGACGTAAACAACGTGCTTTTCGTCAAACGTAACGGGAATGCCCCAGGTAAACGACGTTCTCGAAACGCACAAATCCTCAAGTCCGGGCTTTATAAAGTTGTTCACCATCTCGTTTACGCGCGACTTAGGAGTGAGGTAGTCGGTTTCGGTGAGGAATTTTTCTATCCTGTCGGCAAAATCCGAGATTTTCAGAAAATATGCTTCTTCATGTGCGTCAATAACAGGTCTGTGACAGTCGGGACAGCACCCGTTTTCATCAAGCTGGCTTTCCGTCCAGAAACTCTCGCACGGCATGCAGTATTTGCCCGTGTATTCTCCCTTGTAGATATATCCCTTGTCGTACAGCTTTTTGAAAACGCTTTGTACGGTTTTTATGTGATAATCGTCGGTGGTGCGGATAAAGCGGTCGTTGCTAATTCCCATAACTTTCCAGAGCTTCTTGAAGTTGTCAACAATGGGATCAACATATTCTTTCGGGGTAATCCCTAAATCCTTTGCCTTTTGTTCTATCTTCATTCCGTGTTCGTCAGTGCCCGTAAGGAACATAACGTCATATCCCTGCATACGCTTGAACCTTGCGATAACGTCGCACGCAACCGTAGTATAGCAGTGACCGATATGCGGGTTGCCCGACGGGTAATAAATCGGTGTCGTAATATAAAACTTCTTTTTCTCCATTTTGTAGTCCTTCCCTTCTAGAGGCTAGAGGTTAAGAGGCTAGAGGCTAGATTATAATGAATTATTAAGATTGTTTTGAAGTTATGACAACGTAAGCAACCGGTGACTTACGCACTTTTCCTCCAAAAACAATCTGAATTATCCGCGAAGCGGACACCATGTCTAGCCTCTATCCTCTCACTCTCCAGCTTCTATTATTATAGTACATTTTGGCTTAATTTTCAAGTGCGGAGAGGAAAAAGAAGAAAATTTTACATTTTTCATAAAAAACACTTGATTTTTTTGAACATTTTTAGTACAATATATTTAGGCGCAAAAAAAAGAGGGTGTAAACTGTGCAATTTGCTGATTACTCTCTTTGGGCGCGGGGTATGAGAAGTATATTTTACGAAAGAGGTAAAAGAAATGTCAAACAGGCTTTTCCAAGGCATCGTGCATCAAATGAAAGACGCGGTAAACCGAGTTGTCGGAGTTATCGACGAAAACGGCACCACTATCGCTTGCAGTGATTTGGGAAAGGTCGGGAACAACGGGAATGATTTCTTCGCTATTGAACTCTCGGATTCACACGAGGTCTTTATCCGCGAGGGATATACCTATAAGCCTTTCGGCATACACGTTAAACCCGACTATGCTGTATTTGTCGAGGGAACCGACGAATACGCGTCAAGATACGCAAACGTAATCGCGGTGTCCTTGGCAAACATAAAGCAGTACTATGATGAAAAATACGACAGAAACAACTTTGTCAAGAATATCATTCTCGACAATGTTCTTCCCGGCGATATAAGCGTAAAGGCGCGGGAATTGCACTTCAACGGCGACATAGGGAGAGTTGTTTTCCTAATAAGCGTTGTTTCGGCGAATGATGTTTCCGCCTGCGACGTTATTCAGAACCTTTTCCCCGATAAGAACAAAGACTTTGTTTTCAATATCACCGAAAACGACATTGTTCTTGTAAAGGAAGTCAAGAACAACATTGACGTAAAGGACTTGGAAAAACTTGCAAGAAGCATTTCCGACACGCTTTCGGGAGAGTTCTTCACAAAAGTTAATATCGGCATAGGCACGCCTATTGTCGGCATTAAAGAACTTGCGCGTTCGTTTAAGGAAGCGCAGACCGCCCTTGAAGTAGGAAAAGTTTTCGACACGGACAAAAACATTGTTTCATATGACAACCTGGGTATTGCAAGGCTTATATACCACCTGCCGACAACGCTTTGCGAAACGTTTCTGAAAGAAGTGTTCAAGAAGAACTCAATAGAGTCGCTTGACCATGAAACTCTGTTTACAATTCAGAAGTTTTTTGAAAACAGCCTGAACGTTTCCGAAACTTCGAGAAAGCTTTTCGTACATAGAAACACTTTGGTTTACCGCCTTGACAAGATAAAAAAGCTTACGGGACTTGATTTGCGCGAGTTTGACCATGCGATAATCTTTAAGATTGCGCTTATGGTTAAGAAATACCTCGCGGCAAATCCTACTAAGTTCTGATAAAAAAGCGCGGACAGCCGCAGAACATTGCGGCTGTATTGTGCGTTTTAAGAGGATAGCAGTTATTTGGGGGAATATAAAGAAATGGTAGAAATGAAAAACGTCAACGTTCGCTATTCAAGCGGAGTTGACGCTCTTGTAGACGTAAATCTTCGCATAAACGACGGAGAATTTGTGTTTATAGTCGGGGAAAACGGCGCGGGAAAATCAACGCTTATGAAGCTTATGATGCGGGAAATTGTTCCGTCATCGGGAAGAGTTTTCGTAAACGGCTATAACCTTTCAAGACTTAAAGGCAATAAAATCGCAAAATTCCGCCGTTCTATCGGCGTTGTTTTCCAGGAGTTCAGATTGATACAGGATTATACGGTATATGAAAACGTTTCGTTCGTTTTAAGAATTGCCGACCAGTCGGGAAAGTACATAAGACAAAGAGTGCCTTATGTGCTGAACTTAGTTGAACTTAACACCAAGGCAAAAAGCAGAACAAGAGAACTTTCGGGAGGCGAGCAGCAGCGCGTCGCGATTGCCCGCGCCCTTGCAAACGATCCCGGATTGCTTATAGTAGACGAGCCTACGGGAAATCTTGATCCAAGACATTCGCTTGAACTTGTGGGATTGCTTAAGGAAATAAACCGCTGCGGTACAACGGTTATCATGATAACTCACGAACATGAACTCGTGCAGTATTTCGGCGGCAGGATAATAAATTTCGACAAAGGCTCAATAACATTCGACAGAGTGATCGGAGGCAGCGATGAGGACGAGTAACGTAAGCTACCTTGTTAAAAAGGGAATAACCTCTGTCTGGAAGAATTTTGTAATGTCGTTCGCGAGTTTTTGTATTCTTCTCGTAAGTCTTTTGCAGGTAAGCGTGACTGTACTGTTTATGCTTAATGTGAATATCATTATGAATAACATTGAAAACACAAACGAGATAACGATATACGTTAAAGACGGCGCTACGCAGGAACAAAAGGACCATATACAGGACGTTCTTGAAAAGGACGAAAATCTGACGGATATTGCATATAAATCATCTGAGGAGGCTTTGGAGGAGTTTAAGGCAACTCTTGATGATGTTGCGGTGCTGTTTGATTATCTGCCGAAAAACCCTATGCCCGAAACATTTCTGGTGAGAGTAAAAGACCTTACAAAGATAAGTTATTCGGTAGCGGCAATATCCAGCATCGACGGCGTTGACCAGGTAAAAGCCCCGTATGAATTTGCGGCGGCGCTTGTAAACATAAGAGATACGTTTTCTATCATAATCATAGCAATGCTTGTAACGCTTATTGCGGTGAGCATAGTGGTAGTTTCAAACACCATTAGAACAAGCGTTTTTGCGCGTCGCGAGGAAATTTCTATCATGAAATATGTCGGTGCTACAAACGGTTTTATAAAACTGCCGTTTTTTGTAGAGGGTATGTTTATCGGCGTTTTGGCGGGGTGCGCGTCATTCGGACTGGCTTGGTTTATATACAACTCTGTTTTTTCGCTGTTCAGCGCTGAAAATTTCTCGCTGTGGCAGATGTTCGGATTTTTTAATCTCATTCCGTTTAATAAAATCATGTGGGTAGTGCTTGCGGCAAACTGCGCGGCGGGTGCGCTTTTAGGCGCTGCGGGTACGGTTATAAGCACGGGGAAATACTTAAAGGTTTAAAATGCGTTTGACAAAGTGAGGACTTTTTGTGAATAAAAAAATATCTTTGGGCGTTGCAATAAGCCTTATTGCGATAGGCTGCGCGGTTACGTTTGTATTGACGTGGACAGTGTCGCTTAACGTCTACAATTCAAAAATCAGCAACGTGGAACAATACGAGGGCGTTTATGAAAAAATAAGGCAGATGGACGCGGTCGTAAGAAACAACTTTATCGGCACATTTGACGACGACGCTGTTAAAAACGGCATCCTGAACGGCTATGTAGACGGTTTGAATGATGAAAACGCGGCGTATATCCTGCCAAACTCGTACTATGAACAACAGCAGATTGAAAGCGGTGTTGTAAACGGCGCGGGATTTGAGGCTTATGACGACGGTTCGGGTTATCTTGTGGTTTCAAACGTGTACAAAAACAGTTCCGCCGACCTTAACGGAATGCGTGCGGGGGATATAATCACCGAAATTGACGGCAGAAACGTTATGGCAATGGAAAGCGGAACGGCGCTTGACAGAATTTCGGGCGCAATAGGCACCCAGCTTACGATTAAATATCTGCGCGACGGGGAAAGCTACACTGTAAACCTTATACGCCAGCAGGTTGAAATTGAGTCGGTAACCGAAGAAATGCTTGACGGAAAGGTCGGGTATATCCGCATTACTTCGTTCAATCAGAAAACTGCCGAGCAGTTTTCGCGCTCGCTGAATACGGTGCTTGAAAGTTCGCCTGTGGCGCTTGTTATAGATGTAAGGCAAAATTCGGGCGGTATTTATTCATCTTTAAAGCCTATGTTAAACCGTATATTGCCCGCGGCAATCGCGGCTACCGCCGAATATCAGAACAAAACGAGAAAACCGCTTATTGAAACGGATTCCGAACAGCAGCTTGAAATACCCGTGGCAGTTTTGGTGGATTCCGGAACAGCGGCAGCAGCGGAACTTTTCGCTGTCGCGCTTAAAGACGAGGGCGGCGCAATTCTGGTAGGCACGCAGACAAGCGGAAAAGCCGATATTCTCACGACATACGTTTTCCCTGACGGCACTGCGCTTACTATCCCTACGGCAAAGGTCATTCCGTCAAAGTCCGCGTCGTATGACGGGGTAGGGCTTACTCCCGATTATGCGGTAGAACTTCCGTCGGGATTGTCAATTGCGTATCTTGAACATGAAGCGGACACTCAGCTTATAAAGGCGCTTGAGGTGCTTGTGCCCGATCCCGCTGAACCCGATTGATTACAGCAATATCATATATAAACAACAGGAGGATTTTTATGAACAAACCCATTACAGTACTGACGAGAAAAGGAGAGGAAAAGCTAAAGGCTGAACTTAACGAACTGCGTTCGGTAAAAAGGCGCGAGATTGCGGAGAAAATCAAAGTCGCGCTTTCATTCGGCGACCTTTCGGAAAACAGCGAGTATGACGAAGCTAAAAACGAACAGGGCATAATCGAGTCGAGAATTGCCGAAATTGAAGCAACTCTTGCACACGCGCAGGTTATCGACGACGAGGACATTTCAACAGAAAAAGTCGGCATAGGCACGACTGTAAAGATACTTGATGTTGAAATGGACGAGGAAATGGAGTTCAAGATTATCGGCACAAAAGAAGCTGATATAAACAACGGCAGAATGTCCGACGAAAGCCCCATAGGCGCGGCAATAATGGGCAAAAAGGTCGGAGATGTGGTTGACGTTGAAGCGCCGGTTGGTATAATCAAGTTTAAGGTTTTGGACATCAGAAAAGAAGACGAGGACTAATTGTAAATGACGGAAAATAACAACAACGAAGAAATTACGGAAATAACCCAAGAGGAGCTTGACGAACAGCACAGAGTGCGCCTTGAAAAGCTCAACGCACTTAAAGAAGCGGGAAATGATCCGTATAAAATAACGCAGTATCCCGTTGATATACACAACGCCGAGATAAGAGAGCGTTTTGACGAACTTGAAAACAAGGACGTCTGCATAGCGGGGCGCATGATGACGCGCAGAAATATGGGCAAAGCGAGTTTTATCGACATTCGCGACAGCTCCGACAGAATGCAGGTCTATGTGAGAATAGACAACGTCGGCGAAGAAGCATTTGCGGCGTTTAAAAAGTGGGATCTGGGCGATATTCTGGGAGTAAAGGGCTTTGTGTTTAAGACAAAGACGGGCGAAATTTCCGTACACGCAAGCGAAGTTGTCCTTTTGTCAAAGTCGCTTTTGCCCCTGCCCGAAAAATGGCACGGCTTAAAGGACAAGGAAGAACGCTATAGAAAGCGTTATCTTGACCTTATCGCAAACCCCGAAGTAAAGGATGTTTTCATAAAGCGTTCAAAGATACTGTCGGAAATAAGGAAATTCCTTGACGGTCACGGATATGTCGAGGTTGATACGCCTGTGCTTTTGCCTATAGAGATAGGCGCGTCCGCAAGACCGTTCAAGACGCACCACAACGCGCTTGATATTGATATGTACCTCAGAATTGAAACCGAATTGTATCTGAAAAGGCTTATTGTCGGCGGATTTGACAAGGTTTACGAAGTAGGCAGGATTTTCAGAAACGAGGGCATGGACGCTACTCATAATCCCGAATTTACGTCAATTGAAATGTATCAGGCTTACATCAACTATTTTGAGATGATGGACTTAATCGAGGAGCTGTACAGAACGGTTACCCTCAATGTCTGCGGTACCGATACGGTTGAATATCAGGGAAAGCAGATAGCTGTCGGAAAACCCTGGGAGCGCCTTACCATGATAGACGCGGTGAAGAGGTATGCGGGCGTTGATTACCGCGAATGGGAAACCGACGAGCAGGCGAGGGCGTGCGCAAAGGAAAAGGGCGTTGAGGACGGCGTAAATGCAAGTTCAACAAAGGGTGATGTGCTTATTGCGTTCTTTGAGAATTTCGTCGAGGACAAGCTGATACAGCCGACGATAATCTACGATTATCCCGTTGAAAATTCACCGCTGGCAAAAAGAAAAACCGATGAACCCGCGTTTACCCAACGTTTTGAGTATTTCATAAACGGAACGGAGTTTGGAAACGCATTCTCCGAACTCAACGATCCCATTGACCAGAAAGAGCGTTTTGTAAAGCAGGTAGCCGCAAAGCGCGCGCAGGGCGGAAATGACGCGCAGGTCGACGACGATTTCATAACCGCGCTTGAATACGGACTTCCCCCGACTGGCGGGCTGGGATTTGGATTTGACAGACTTGTAATGCTGCTTACAAATTCCGCGAGCATTAGAGATGTGCTGTTGTTCCCGACAATGAGACCGATAAATGATTGAGGATAAAGCGAAAATCGTTTGAATTTAACCGAGGGAGTGATTATATAAAGTTTGCCATTTCATACAGTTGCGGAAAGGACAGCACTTTGGCGCTCCACAAGATGTTGGAACAAGGACATGAACCCGTGTGTCTGGTCGTTATGGTAAATGAGGAAGTAGGACGTTCCTATTTTCACGGCGCTGACAGCACAATGTTAGAGCGTTATGCAAAAGCTCTGGGACTTCCTATGATAGCCTGCCCGGCGAATGGGGAAACCTATCGGACAGCATTTGAAACAGGTTTGTCGAAGTCAAAAGCAATGGGCGCTGAAGCGGTCTGTTTTGGCGATATTGATATTGAACAAAACCGCAAATGGGAGGAAGAACGCTGTAAAGCTGTCGGATTGTTTCCTTGTTTTCCGTTATGGCAGCAGGCGCGGGAAAAGATCGTTTACGACCTTATTCGGCTCGGCTATAAATGCCTGATTAAAAGCATTAATCGGAGCGTTTTGCCTATGGAACTCTTGGGAACATTTGTTGATGAAACGTCAATTTCAGTTATGAAATCGGCGGGTATTGATATATGTGGAGAGAATGGAGAATACCACACCCTTGCTGTTGACGGACCGGTTTTTCGGGAACCTTTGGGATTTCAAATCGGTGATAACATCGAATTGGGAGATTATGCGATAGCAGATATTAAATAATAAAGAAAGAACAACACAAAAGCAGCGAGAAAATTAACGGGTGCCTTAGTTCCTTGAAAGAGGAATGAACCTTTTTGTTGCTGACAAATTCTGTGAGCATAAGTTTTGCTGTTCCAGACAATGTGCCCTGTTGGCAGTTGACCATCTAGAGGCTAGAATTTAAGAGGCTAGAGTTTTGACGAAAGGCAAACAACCTTTCCATTCAAATTCTAACCTCTTACTTCTAAAAGCGCAATTTAGAATTTTCAGGAGGATTAAATATGGATAATTTCGAGTATAAAGTGGTCGTATATGATACAAAAGGTTTTGGGGGCGGAATTGTTGAGTCAAATCAGCTTGAAATCCAACTCAATGCTCTTGGTCGTGACGGGTGGGAGATGGTAAGCTGTACTTCTACAAACCAAGGTTATGGTGCATCCAAAAGCGTAGTTTTTATATTCAAGCGCAAGAAGAACGGATAAATTCCCGTTTGCCATGCCGTCAGTAAAAACCGAATACATAAAGACCGACAAATTCAGCAGGCTTGAAAACCTGCCGAAATTGTCATTATATGGGAGAATGGAATGATCAGATATGCCGATATTCAGGATTTACCTGTTTTAAAGGAGAATGACAAGCATATTTCCGAAGCTGAATTGAGGAATATCATTCCTGCAAAGAGAGTTTTTGTCATGCATAAGGACGATAACTTTACAGGGTGGCTGCGGTTTGGGTTGTTTTGGGATAATATTCCGTTTATGAATATGCTGTATATTTTGGATAGGTATAGAAGAAAAGGGTATGGAGCGGAACTTGTTTCATTTTGGGAAAAGGAAATGGCGAAAGAAGGATATACCCGCGTTTTAACATCTACTCAGTCAGACGAACAATCTCAGTTTTTCTATCGAAAAATCGGTTATACCGAATGCGGCGCACTTTTGCTGCCGAAAGAACCGTTGGAGATGTTCTTCATCAAGGATTTAAAGAGCTAAATTCCCGCCCAGAGGCGGACTTCTTACGAAAGGCAAACAACCTTTCCGCTCTTACTGCATACTGTACATTGTCCACTGTCAACTGACAACGCAACCGTCAGTTGACAAATTTCCGCGTGCGAATGGTTGACCTGCAACCATTGTTTTTGCTATGATGATAATATCAAAAACAAAGGAGGTCTTGCTTATGAATATAGCAGACAGGATACAATTTCTTAGAAAATCCAAAGGAGTATCGCAGGAAGAACTTGCGGAAAAGGTTGGCGTTTCCCGACAGGCAGTTTCTAAATGGGAAAGTGAACAAAGCACTCCCGAATTAGAAAACATTATTATAATGAGCGACTTTTTCGGGGTAACGACAGACTATATCCTAAGGGGTATTGAGCCGGAGTCGAGTGATAATAAAGAGCAACAAGGCAGAAAACTTGCAGGCAATATCCTTTATATCGTTTCAACAGCAATTGTTTTTATAGGACTTTTTTGTGCTTTCTGCGGATACGGATATGCAGAACATTCAATGACGGCTGTGTGGAGTTCTATGATCATTCAGGCGGTCGGTATAGTTTGTTATGGTATCGGGAAAGTATTGTCGTCAAAAAAAGCTCCGTTTTGCGTTGATTTGCTGAATATAACAGGCGTCGCCTTTATGCCTGTTTCTATGATCACAGGATATATTTCAGAGCGTATATTACACTATGGAGGAATTACTCCTTATCCGCGAGATATTATCCATTTATTGATATTCGGCGTAGTGTTCGCTGCGCTCATAATTATTAGTTATAATATCTTAAAAAAGAAAAGAAATTTATCACGCTGACGGTTTGGATATCCATTTATTTGTCATCAGAAAGCGCGTGTGTTGTACAGTATTCGGTTATGGTGTATTATGCCCTTTGGGCAAAACGCTGAGGTGGACATTTTTAGAAAAGGCAATAATCAAGTCGACATTGAAAAGGAGTTACAAAATGGGACTATTTGACAAATTCAAGAAGAAACCCGATAACAGCCAAGAGAACAAAAACAATGAACTCAAAGCGTCAGGCTGGGACGCTATAACCGAATTGTGCGAAAAGGCATATCCCGACCAGAAAAATCCTAAACATTACGGCACGGTGGTGAGCTATCGTTTTGGCGGCAACGATCCGCTTGACGGTATCAGTGTGTATGACGGCGGAGATTATTGGCATTTTGTAACTTACGGTTTATCCGAATTGTATGAAAAAGAATCGGATATAAAAGAAATCAGCGGATATGGCATGGAGTATACTTTTAAGCTGAAAAAAGACAACTACGAAAACGAAGAAAACGAGATACGCTGTATATGCGGTATCTTACAGTCTATTGCATTACTTACATTTAACCAAGGCGAGATTTTTAATGTTTATGAATGCTTATATACAGGACAAACGGTAGGCATAGACAGCGGGAAAAAATCCAATATTACAGGATTTATTACAGTGCCGGACGATAAATTCCCCGAAATTGCTGACACGCCAAACGGCAAAATGTGTTTCGTTGAGTTTATAGGCGTAACAGACAGCGAGTTAAAAGCAATCCGCAATAAAGAAATCAGCGAAAAGGAATTGTTTGAAAAATTGGGCAGTGATATAACGGATTATAACCGAAAAGCTGTTATATAAATTCCCGTAACCATTTGAAAGAAATAGGAGGAATTATTATGGCATTTTTTACACCGGTACTATTGTTACGCAGAAAAGTAATCGTAAAACGGTTGATTGCTTGCGGTGCGACCTCGGAAAAAATGGCAAAAACATTGGCTGAAGCAGGCGTGATCAATCCTAACGGTTTCGGTCGATTTACGCAGAAACTCGTAGAAATGGGAACGATACATATGACTTCCGACGGCAGATATTATGTATCAGGCTGTCGATAAAGCCCCATCTGCGTCGTCAACGGCACAGCGTTTTCCGCCGCAGGCGGATAATGCGTGCAGGCACAAAGCCTAGCCGTAGCACCGTTTCAGCGTTTTGCGCTCGCGCATAATGCGTGCATCTGAGGCTTTCTCGACAGCCTGAGGTTGGACTTTTTATACAGTCTGTATGTATGAAAACTTTTTTAAAATAATGAAACCCTTGAAAAAAATTGAACCTTTTTCAAGGGGTATTTTTTACATAAAATGCCAACCCAAAGAAGAAATTTTGTCAAAAACCTACAGAAAACCCGCAGATAAAACCCAAAAGATTTTAGTTTCTGCATAAAAAGAAGTTTACAAAAAGTTTAAATTCGGGTGTTAAAATTAAAATTAGCAGAAATATAACTAAGGGTGATTTTTATGAAAACAGGACTAATTCTTGAGGGCGGAGCGGTTCGCGGAATATTCACGGCGGGCGTTCTTGACAGACTTATGGACGCGGGGATTTATTTCCCGTATGTTATAGGTGTTTCAGCAGGCGGCGGAAATGCCATGAGTTATGTTTCAAGGCAGAGCGGACGCACAAAGGATATGCTTAATGTTCCGCGTTCGCAGTCTTATTACGGTTTCAGACAGTTTCTGGGAACGGGAAAGATAATAAACCTTGACAAGATGGTTTATGAATACCCGTTCAAGCAGTTCCCGTTTGATTTTGACACATATTTCCACAGCGGAATTGAAACAGAGTATGTCTGCACCTGCTGTGAAACAGGAGAAGCGGAGTATTTTTCCGAGGGAAGCGATACTGAAAGACTGCTTAAAATCACAAAGGCTACGTGTTCTGTGCCTATGCTGTGCGATCCTGTTGAGATTGACGGAAAGCATTATCTTGACGGCAGTATTGCGGACTCTATCCCGCTTGAACATGCTCTGCAAAAGGGTTGTGATAAGCTTGTCGTTGTTCTTACAAAGCCAAGCAGCGACACACCGCCGACTGATTACAAAAAATTCCACGCGGTGATACACCAGATGTACAAACGTTTCCCGAAGTTTGAAGAAGCGTGCATGACGAGAGTTGAACGTTACATAGAAAATGTTGAACTTATGAACAGGCTTGAAGATGAGGGGAAGATATTTGTATTCCGCCCGTCACTCCCCGCTATATCCAAGTTTGAAAAGGACAGTGAGAAAATCGACGAGTCATACAACGACGGCTATATGCAGGCGGAAAATAAATTAGGACAACTGCTTGACTGGATGGGCGTTAAGCTGGTAAGCTGAAAAAACGTTTGACAAGGGGGAAACCCTGCTAGAGGTTAGAAATCAAGAAGTTAGAGGCTAGAGTTGAAGCTAAAACAAGGTTTAAAAATGAAATCTTGTTTTAGTCTAAACTCTAGCCTCTGGCTTCTTAAAGCGTTATGCGCGTAGCGCATAATGCGTCTAACATCTAGCAGTAAATATCTTTTCCGCAACATTCCTGTCGTGAATGACTGCCCTGTCAAATTCCGTCAGCTTTTCAAGGGCAAACTCGACACTGCCCTCAATTGCCGCCGCGCACATCAGCATATATGCCAAAACGCACACCGAAGCAAAAAACCTGCAGTTGTCCTCAATGCTTTCATCTTGAAAACAAAACGGCATTTTGAGTTCAAACAGGAAATTCAACGCAAGATTTCCGAAAAAGTACTTCGGGAAAATTTCTGCGCCGTTTGACAGCTTTTCACGGTCGGGTTTACCGTTTGTGAGTATTGCCGAAAGTGCGTTGCTATTTCCGAAAATATCCGAGTACAGCTTTGCCGATTTATCTAAGTCAATTTCAATCCCCGCAGCGGCAACCAGATTTTCCTCAAAAGTCCGTTTTTTGTCCGACAGGATATTGTACATCTTGCTGAAAATCTCATTTCTTGAACGTAATGCAGGATTAGCCTTGAACTCCTCTTCGCCCTCGCACAAAACCGCGCTTAAAATGACTTCATTTCCGTCCACCCTGACCTGCTTTTCGCACATTTCGAGCGCATATTCGTCATTCAAAAGCATTCTTGCGATTTCGGGACAGCTTGCACTGCAGCACCTTGTCATAACGGCATTGTTGAAAACCGAAATTCTCGGATAAATACGGCAGGTGTTTGAAATAAATTCCTCGCCGAATGCCCGCTGTATTGAACACAGCGAGTTTTCCGCGAGGAAAGGACATTTCCTGTCCGAAAGATTTAAGTTGTATAAAACGCCGTTGTATTCGGGAATTTTGAGCATCTCAAACGCGCTTTCAACCTTTTTGCGCATTTCTTCCGACAAATCAAGAGCGCACAGCTTTTTGTATTCATCATCAAGCCACACAAGGCTTTCCCAGCCGTTGCAGCAGTTGTTTTCGCAGCTTGCTCCTCTGCACGAAAATTCCCGAAAATATTTCGGCTCTCTTATTATGTAGTATCCCATCAGATGCCCGCCGAATAGTTAGGCGCTTCTTTTGTGATGTATATGTCATGCGGGTGAGATTCCTTAAGACCTGCGCCAGTAATTCTGATAAACTCCGCTTTCTCCTGCAAGTCTGCAATTGTCGGACATCCGCAGTAACCCATACCGCTTCTTATTCCGCCCACAAGCTGGAAAATAGTGTCAGCAACAGATCCCTTGTATGGAACGCGTCCCTCAACTCCCTCAGGAACAAGCTTCTTGCTGTTGTCCTGGAAATATCTGTCTGCCGAGCCTTGCTTCATTGCCGCAAGCGAGCCCATTCCTCTGTAAACCTTGAATGAACGTCCCTGATATATTTCAACATCACCCGGCGCTTCTTCACAGCCCGCAAGCAGAGAACCAAGCATAACCACATTTGCTCCCGCCGCAAGCGCCTTTACAATATCGCCCGAATACTTGATACCGCCGTCAGCGATTACGGGAACACCGTACTTTGCCGCGGCGCACGCGCAGTCGTAAACTGCCGTTATCTGCGGGACGCCGA
>CANQOJ010000004.1 GCA_947625455.1 uncultured Clostridia bacterium
GATGCTCTGTGTTCATGTCAAGTTCGCCGAGTTTGTTTGACAACTCTGTTTCTGAACAGGGGAAACATATTTCCGTACTGAACGAACCGTTCCCAATTGTCATTTTAATCATTGTAATTCCTCCAAAGTTATATTTACTCCACGCGGAGTTTATTGTCATTTTCTCTGAAAACAAAAAAAGCCTGCAAATTGCCTCTCGCCAAATGCGAAAAGTAATCTACAGGCTCTTATTTAATATGTGTAATCTGCACAATTTCCACAGCAAAAATTTTGTTGCCAAAGGGTTCAAGTCCCGTTAAAATCTTTTTTGTAAAGGTTTTGAATTTTTTATCATTGTCGAATATGCAAAAATTCAACCAGGAAAATTTTATTGTTAAAAAGGTTCAAGTCATCTAAAAATCTTTTTTGTAAGTTTCGGAAAACAAAAAATGCCTGTGAGTAACTTCTCGACTTGGAGAAGTCGCTCACAGGCATTTTGTGTACATTGTACAAAATTCTATCGAAAAATTTTGTAGGGGAGGGGTTCAAGTCCACTTTCGTGTCGAAAATATCTGTGGATCGTGAATCCTGTTTTTCACAAGATTTATGCCCACAAATGGCTTTGTACAGCCGTTTGCGGGCATAATATCTTTTTTGTAAACGTTAGTTGGTGGAGCCGAGGGGAATTGAACCCCTGTCCGAAAACCCGTCCTCACAACTTTCTCCGAGCGCAGTTTGTCAATTAAAGTTCCCTCGCCCGACCGCCGACAAACAGGCTATCGGGTTTGGTAGTCTTTGGTACACCAACGGTTACAAGACAACTCGCCGAAGGCGTTCACTGCTTATCCGACGCCAAATCTCTGCCCGCAGTAAAACAGAGCTTGACGGCAGCGCTCTCAGGCAGCTGCTAAAACGAGATCTTCGTCTGCGTTTAAATTTAAGTTTGCGCTATTTAGGTGCTTCGCCCGCACCGCTCGCTTATCATGCCTCAGAATCCCCGTCGAAGCCTTTACGGCCCCTGTTGGCAGTTGACAGTATACAAGGTACAGTAAACAGTAATTTGTGTACTGCCATTATCTTCTATTATAACATGTTGGTTTGGTTTTGTCAAGAGAAAATTATGTCGAAAAGCTTATTTTGCTTTGTTTAGATACTCAACAGGCGAGCTGTTCATGCTCTTTACCGCAGGGATAACAGCGGATATGCCTATTAGAAGCAGGATTGTAATTGCCGTGAGCAACAGATTTCCGAACGACATGTTCAGCCCTTTTACAAACTCGTTTCCAGAAGCTTTGAGGACAAGGTATGATATTGCCGAAATTATGACTGAACCCAGCGATATTAAAGCAATGTTTGTAATATGCAGCCCTATAATCCCCGCCCTTGAATACCCGCAAAGCCATAGTACCCCGTTCTTCAGCCTGTTTTCCTTGAACGTTATTGCCGAAATGCAGATTGTTCCCATAATCACTATGCCCGCAATTGCAATTATAATCGGAACAAACCTCTCGCGGTCAGCATTCAGCGCATTTTGCGAGTTGTTAAGTATCAAATCAGCTTCAATAACAATCGCCCTGCTATTCCTCAATCTCGCAATGTTCTCTTCTGCATTTTCATTGAACCCAATAATAAACCCCGTTGAATTTACAAAGTACTTTTCATAGCCCTTTATCGACGAGCGGTTTGTTATTATAAAATCCTGCGAATTTGCGGAAGTTTTGTAAAAGTCGGTCATTGTCATATCCGTCCCGAAACTTTCCATTGAGGGAAGATATGTCATTTCGGTCAGTATTCCGCTGACATTCAGCGTCAATGTCTGACCGTCTGAAAATTGTATGCTGTTTTCGCCTATGCTTATCCTATCGCTTGCGACAGCTTTTGCGTAATTTCCCGATTTCAGCGGCAGAGACAGCTTGTCATATATTTCATCGCTTAACGATATGACAGCGGCGCCGTTTGCCGAATAACTCTTTATGTCGTAAATCATATACTCCCCCGATATGATTTCCGAAAGTCTTTCCCGTGAAACGCCAAGCTCCCTGTTCAAATCATAGCAGTAAACCGAATTTTCGTTCAGAAGCGGAGTAAATGGAACATTTAGCATTTCGCGTTCTTTCAGTACCGAAAACATGTAATTTTCTGCCAGAATAAGCGCCGCAATTTCCAAAGCAACCAAAATATATGAAAAGAAATCTTTTCTGAATGACGTTAAAAAAAGTTTCAATGAATCCATACTGTCCGCACCTCACATTTCCGCCAGTTCTCTTGTAATCGACCTTGCATAAAACGGCGCAATATAAACAAAAAACATTATAAGCGAGATAACGACATAACCCAAGAACATTACAATATAGTAATTAAAGTCAAAGATAACGTTGAAAATGCCATAATATACCGCAACAGCGGGCTTTATCAGCAAGTCAAATACAACGCATGCAATTATCCCCGACATTACCGACATAAGCAAAAACTCCATTCCGCTGTACAGAATGCAAACGGACTTCCCGAAACCGCAAAGCCTAAATACCGCGAAGCTGTGCTTTCTTGCCGACAGCATGTATTTGAATACCAGCAAGGTATTGAATACCGAAATTATTATCATCAGAACAGATGTAACGATATACGCTTCGTTTGCCCGCTTTTCAAGCAGGTCGGATTCCTTCGGTACAGATTGCCAACCTATCGGCATATCGAAACATTCGTTATACAGCGCGAGTATTTCTTTTGCCTGCTCGTCCGTCACAATATCTTCCATCTGAATTTCAATCATACCTACGTTAATATTGTCGGGCTGCGTACCCCAAAGCATGTAAATCCCTGCCCCGCCGTAATATCCCGAAACCTTGTATTTGTCCCCCATAATGTAAAGATTGCCGTCCTGTACCGATTCAAAAGCAGTCGGGTAAAGTTTATGCGCGGGCGGTATATTGCCGACCATGACGACTTTTTCTTTGTTGTCAAATTCCTCTTTTGTAGGAAGTTGGTCCTCGGAGACATCAAACGTATTTTGCATATAATTTTTAAAAGCGTCATAATCATAAAACAGGTATAAATAACCGCCATACAGCTCCTCTGCAGGGCTTACAAGCATATTTATCTCGCTGAATTTGTACGGCATTCTCTTTGCAAATTCGTTTACATTGTCCTCAATATCGGACAATTTGGTACTTTCGACAAGAAACGAGAACGTCTTTGCCTGGTACACCGATTTGTCATTTTCAACGACAGTGTTTACAATAATCCCGTTTGTCAGCATAATAACGCAAATAACCGCGATTTCCGACAGAACAATAAATATGTACCCCAAAAACCCTTGCTTCAGATTTTTACCCATGTATTTGATAAACATCATATAACCCCCTGTAATTCAAGATAAATAATCTATAACTATATTATATACAAGCATAACAGTTTTGTCAAGAGGTTTCGTTAAATTTGTTTTTACAAAAATCTCAATTTTTTTGAACAACTATTGACATTTTTTGTGCATTGTGTTATACTGTTATCAGAGGTTTTAAAGCGTAAAAGTCCATATGAAAAGGAGCTTTATAATTATGAACGAAAAACAAAAGCCGAAATTCAGTCTTTATAAGAAAATCACGCTGATTTTTCTTATCCCGCTGCTTGCTATGGGGATAATTCTCACGACATGCTTCGGGGTTGTATCAAACTCGGTTCAGACTTTGCGATATGAGGACGAAGCGAAAGCGCTTGCGAAATCATACTCTGTTGCCGTAAAAAATCAGGTCGATATGCTGGCAAAGCAGTTTGATGTCGTCATCAAAAACTCCGATATTGTAAACGAGAGCATTCCGCTTGAACAGCGTAAGCTGGTACTTGAAGAAAGCGCGTCGGTAAGTACATTCAAGGACTTTGCGATTGCTTATTCCGACGGCAAAACCTATAACGATACGGATATTTCAGAACGCGATTACTTCAAAGAAGCCATGGCAAGCAAGGGTACATATGTTTCAAGCCCCGTTGTACGCATGACGGACAACTCGCTCACCGTTATGATGGGCAAATATTTCAGCGAAAACGGACAGGATTATCTCTGCTACGGCGGACTTTCAGAGGATATTTTCTCGAATATGATAAGAGATATTGAGTTCGGAGAGGACGCGGTCTGCTTTATTCTGGACAGGGACAAGCAGGTCATAGCCTGCAGTAATGCGGCGCTGCCCGTACTTACCGACCTTTCGGGAAATGCAGAACTTGACAGGAAAGTTGCGGGGCTTAGGGGAATTGCTGACGGCATGGCAAACGGCGAAAGTACCTCAAGCGTTGTAAACTTCAACGGACAGGATTATTTCTTCGGCTATGCGCCTATTGAGGGCGCAGAGGGCTGGAGTATTGCGGTGGGTACTCCGAGTACGCTTATGATTACAACGATTATGCTTACCGCGCTTGTTTTCATAGGCATAACGATTGCTGTTATATTTATCGCGATATTCGTCTCGCGCAGGAATATAAAGCATGTCTGCACGAGAATTGAAAAGGCTGCGGACAGACTTTCGGATTTCGCAAGAGGAGATATCTCAACGCCCGCGCCAGAGTTTCATTCAAATGACGAAATTGAACTTATGGGTTACTCACTTGCGGATATGGTAACGTCGATAGGCGGGTACATAAAGGACATTGAATATGTCTTAAACGGCATAGCTGACGGCGATTTGACAGTAAGCCCGAATGCGGAATACAACGGAGAATTTGTCGGGATAAAAACTTCGCTCAACAATATCCTTAACTCAATGCGAACGCTTATGTCTGATGTCGGAAGGTCTGCGGAAGAAGTAAAACAAGGCGCTTCACAGCTGGCTTCGGGTTCTTCAGAGCTGTCTGCGGGCGCGGTATCTCAGGCTTCGGCAATAAACGATATTGCGAATACTGCTCATGATATTTCCGAAAAGACCGAGCATAACAACGAAAGCGTAAGACGCGCCCTTGAAACCGCTCAGAATACCGACAGACAGGCAACAGAGGGCTCTAAGAGCATGGCTGAAATGCTGGAAGCAATACGCGAGATTGAGAAGTCATCACAGGAGATTGAGCAGATTATAAAGGTCATTGACGACATAGCGTTCCAGACGAACATACTTGCTCTTAACGCGGCTATAGAAGCCGCAAGAGCAGGAGAAGCGGGAAAGGGCTTTGCGGTTGTAGCGGACGAGGTAGGAAATCTTGCGGGGAAGTCTGCTGAAGCCGCCCAGCAGACAGGACAGCTTATTACGAGTTCAATAAATGCGGTAAACAGAGGAGCGGAGCTTGCACAAAGGACATCTGACGCGCTTACGGGGATAGTCGGCGGCGTAGAGGAAGTGTCTCGTGTAATCAAGGACATCTCCGAAGCAAATGAACTCCAGACCGAGGCGGTAAACCGCATATCCGAGAACATAAACGAAGTGAACACGGGTATCCAGAATACTTCTTCGACAGCCGAACAAAGCGCCGCGGCAAGCGAACAGCTTTCGGCTCTGGCGGCGAGCCTGAGCGAGGCAGTTAATAAATTCCGCCTAGAAGCTAGAAATTAAGAAGCTAGAGGCTAGACTTGGAATCCGCTTGCGCGGATAATTAAGATTGTATTTAAATTAGGAGAGCGTAATCCTATTAAGTGGTTACGCTCTCTTAAATTCAAAACAATCTAATTATATCCGCGCAAGCGGATTCCAAGTCTAGCCTCTAGCCTCTTAAATTCTAGCTTCTATGTGAAAGAGTGCTTTTTTAAATTTCCTACTTGATTTTTAATACAAGATATGGTATAATTATAGTGTATCATTGTACAGCGGGGGATTTTATGGACAACTTTATTCAGGCGGATATTTATACGTCAAGCGAGGCGATTGACGGGATTACATACAGGCTCTCCGACCTTGGGATAGACGGGTTTTCCGTCCGCGACAGCGCGGATTTCAAGGACTTTCTGGCTGACAAAAACGCAAACTGGGATTATGTTGACGACAGCCTTATGGGGCTTCAAAATGCCGAGCCATGTATTACGGTTTATGTTCACGACAATGCCCAGGGCAGAGAACAGCTTAACGGTATAAAGCTTATGGTTGACGAGATGAAAAAGCAAAACTCGGACGGCTTTTTCGGCAATCTTCGCATTGAACTCAAAAACGTCAAAGAAGAGGACTGGGCAAATAACTGGAAGAAGTACTATAAGCCTTTCAGAGTCGGCAGGACGCTTGTTGTAAAGCCGTCATGGGAAGATTATACGAAAAATGACGGCGAAAGGATACTTGAAATTGATCCCGCGTCAACATTCGGCACAGGTCAGCATTATACCACGAAAATGGTTATGGAAGTGCTTGAGGACGCTGTAAAAGGCGGGGAGAGGGTACTTGATTTAGGCTGCGGGAGCGGCATTTTGTCTATTGCGGCATTGCTTTTCGGCGCAAAGGAAGTTACGGTCTGCGACATTTTCGAGAATGCCGTAAAGACTGCGTCCGAGAATATCGAGAAAAACCATTTTGACAAATCGCGTTATACCGCCTTTTGCGGGAACATTATCGACAATGAAAGCCTTAGAAGCGATATAGGCGGGGGATATGACATTGTATGCGCGAATATCGTAGCAGATGTTATAATAGCCATGAGCGGGCTGTTCGGGCAGTTTATGAACAGGAACGCAAAGCTTATTACGTCGGGAATAATTGACGAGAGATTTGACGAGGTTATGAACGCGCTTTCGGAAAACGGCTTTGAAGTTATGCATAAAAAGCAGGAGGACGGCTGGTGCTGCGCTGAACTTAAAATAAGCTGAATGCATATACTGCCTTTAAGGAGGCGGGAATATGGAGTTTCTGAAAGCATTTGCGGTGATTTTTCTTCTGATTTTCGGTACGGCAATGCTGGCGTATCTCTTTTGGAATGCCCTGAAGAAAGGGTATGCGGGAAAGTTTGACATTTATGTGAAGCCCGATGAAAACATCGAGGATTTTATCATTCACATAAGGCATGACGCATATATCGGCGAGATACGCATAATTTCCGACGGCAAAAGCGGAATAGCCGAAAGTCTTGCGGAAAAATATGAAAACGTAAAGGCTGTAAATAAAACGGACGGGTGAATAATGGTAACAGACGGAAAGCTTTTAAGCATTTCGGGAAATGTTGAAGATGTTGTTTTTTACAACGACGAAAACGGATATATTGTTCTTGTTCTCGAAGTTGACGGAGAACCTGTTGAAGCTGTAGGCACAATGGGAGATGTCCGAGAGGGAGAAAGACTTACCGTATACGGAGAGTATGTCGAACATTCAAAATACGGAAAGCAGTTCAGGGTTGACATTTTTGAACGCCAGCTTCCGACCGACCTTAAAATGCTTCAGAAGTATTTAAGTTCGGGCATACTGCGGGGCGTCGGGAATGTTCTTGCAAAGAAGATTGTAGAAGCATTCGGCGAGAAAACCGCGTATATACTTGAAAACGATCCTGTTCAGCTTGCGTCAATTAAAGGAGTTACTCCCGACAAGGCTATGCTTATCGGAAATGATTATCAGAACATTTCGGGCATAAGAAAAGCGCTTACATACTTCTCAAAGTACGGTATAGAGTATAAGTACATATCGTCCGCATGGAAGAAATACGGCACAAGTTTAATCCGCGCCGTTGAGGGAAATCCGTATTTGCTCTGCGGACTTGGGATAGGACTGCCGTTTGAGGACGCGGACAGGATAGCGGACGACCTGGATTTTCCTAAAAACAGCGAGGAAAGGGTTTCCGCGGGCATTATCCATGAACTTATAAGCGCGGTAAATGACGGTCATGTCTGCGTAAAGGAAACGGTATTAAGCGATAAAGTAATGACATGGCTTATGGTAAGCGCTAAACTGTACGATTCGTCAATGGAGTACCTTAAAAGCGCGGGAGAAATTGAGGTTTACGGAGAATATGTCTATCTTTCGGAGTATTTTGAAGCGGAGAAGTTTATTGCCGAGAAGCTTTGCGAGATGATAAGGCGTAATGACGGCAGCGACGCGGATTATGAAGAAGAGATAAACGGCTTGTCATGGGAAAGCGGTTTTGAGTATGACGAGGCGCAAAAGTCGGCAATCAAAGGCTGTATGAACAACCATGTTTTCATAATCACGGGCGGACCGGGTACGGGAAAAACAACTGCGTTAAACGCTGTCATAGGATTATGCAGAAAGCGAGGGCTTAAGATAAAGCTAGCCGCGCCTACGGGGAGAGCAGCGCAGAGAATAGCCGAAGTCACCGAGACATCTGCCCAGACGATACACAGGCTTCTTGAAGCCGACCTTTCAACAGGCGAGAGCATTTTCCGCAGAAACGAGGAAAACCCGATTTCATGCGACGTGCTGATAATAGACGAGATGTCTATGGTTGACACGCTGCTTTTCGCTTCGCTTTTAAGGGCGGTCAAGAGTTCATCTAGGCTTGTCCTTGTAGGAGACAGCGACCAGCTTCCGTCAGTAAGCGCGGGGAATATCCTGCGCGAACTTGTAAGCTGCAATAAAATGCCCAAAGCCGAGCTTACAAAGATTTTCAGACAGGCGGCGCAAAGCCTTATCATAACAAACGCGCACGAGATTATAAAAGGGAATATGCCCGACCTTGACGACAGGAAGAACGATTTCTTCTTTATGGAGTCGGAGAGCGAGGATAATTCAATGCGCCTTGTTACGGAACTTTGCGCTTTGAGACTTCCGAAAAGATACGGATATGATCCAAAGGCTGATATACAAGTATTATGCCTTTCGAGAATGGGTACGGTAGGCACTGCGAAACTTAATTCCGAGCTTCAGAAAGCGTTAAATCCCCCCGCTGCAAACAAGCGCGAGATGAAGTATATGAACGCGCTTTTCCGCGAGGGCGACAAGATAATGCAGACAAAAAATGACTACAATGTTGAATGGCGCAGAGGGAATGAAAAATCCCACGGCGTTTATAACGGCGATATGGGGATTGTTTTAGAGGCTGACAAAACAAGGCTGCTTATCGACTTTGAGGGCAGGCGGGCAGTTTACGAGGGCGAAATGCTTAAAAATATCGAACATGCCTACGCCGTCACTGTTCACAAAAGCCAAGGCAGCGAATATCCTGCTGTCATAATCCCGCTTCCAAACGGCATGGAAAAGCTTTCATACAGAAATATTCTCTACACCGCGGTAACGCGCGCAAAGTCGATACTTATTGTTATAGGCACGAGAAGAAAGATTGCCGCTATGATAGCGAATGACAGAAGAGATGAAAGACATTCTTGCTTAAAGATGATGATTGAGGACAATTTTGAATAGGCATGATATATACCGCAAGATGTTTTCGCTTGCTTACCCGAATGCCTGCCCGTTTTGCTCGAAAGTTATTGAATATGACGAATACTGCTGCGAAAGCTGTAAGGAGTATCTGCCGTATGTAAGAAAGCAGATAGGCATAAGCGACAGCATTTCGAGGTTTTACGCCTGCTGTTTTTTTGCGCTGAGAGCAAAGGTCGCAGTGTACAGAATGAAGCTGGAGAAAGAGATTTATCCTGTTTACGGCATAGGGAAGATGATGTATGAAATGCTTCGTGAAGAGCTTGAAACAGCGGACATGCTTGTGCCTGTGCCGTGCGGATTTTTGAGCATATTAAAGCGCGGGTTTTCGCCTGCCGAGCTTATAGCAAAGAGGATTTCCTATTTCAGCAAAACGCCCGCTATAAAAGCAATATGCGTAAACGGCAAAAAGTCTGAACAAAAGCTGCTCGACGAAACAAAGCGCATTGAAAACGCAAAGATAAGCTTTTATGTAAACCCGAAAGCTGATGTTTCGCACAAAAGGATAATTCTTATCGACGACGTATGCACTACGGGCAGTACGATAAGCGTTATTGCACAAAAGCTTAAGGAAGCGGGGGCAAAGGAAGTCTGCGCGGCGGTGTTTGCTAAAACTGTCAGATTGTCAAAAATTGAACTTCATAAGAAAACGTTCAGAAAGGTATAATATCTTATGACGATAAAAATTTCTCCCGATGAAATTAAACGTCAGCGGGAGTTTTCAAAAAAGGCGGGAGAAATTCTGAAAAGCCGCACGGCTTCTCCCATAGCCCATGTTCATACTTTCGGCTGTCAGCAGAATGTAAGCGACGGCGAGAAGATAAAAGGCATGCTTGCCGAGATGGGGTGCGGACTGTCGAATACTCCCGACGGCGCGGATATTGTCATATTCAACACCTGCGCGGTGAGGGAAAATGCAGAGGACAGGGTTTTCGGAAATCTCGGCGCATTAAAGCATGAAAAGGCAAAAAATCCCGATATGATTATAGCGGTATGCGGCTGTATGACAGAGCAGGAGCATATTGTTGAGAGGATAAAGAAAAGCTTTCCGCATGTTGATCTGGTGTTCGGTACAAACGCTCTGCATACGCTCCCCGAACTTATTTACGGTCAGCTTACGGGCAAAAAGCGGGTGTTTTCTGTTCCGAAATGCGACGGGACGATTGCCGAGGGATTGCCGATAAGGCGTGAAAGCAGGATAACGGCGAATATACCGATTATGTACGGCTGCAACAACTTTTGCAGTTACTGCATTGTGCCTTTTGTAAGAGGCAGAGAACGTTCGAGGGAAATGTCCGATATTATCGCCGAAGTAAAGCAGGCTATAGAAAGCGGCGCAAAGGATATCTGGCTTCTCGGTCAGAATGTAAATTCATACGGAAAAGAGCTTGGAACAAGTTTCTCGGAACTTTTGCGCGAGGTAAACGCAATTTCGGGAGAATTTCGCATAAACTATATGTCAAGCCACCCGAAAGACGCGACAAAAGAGCTTATTGATACGATAGCTGAGTGCGAAAAAGTATCGCGTCATTTTCATCTGCCCGTACAGAGCGGCTCGGACAGGATTTTAAAGCTGATGAACCGCCATTATACGAGAAGCGACTATCTTGAAGAAGTGAGGTATATACGCGAGAAAATCCCCGATTCGGCGATAACTTCCGACATAATCGTAGGGTTCCCCGGCGAAACATACGAGGATTTTAAGGATACTTTAAGCCTTATAGAGCAGGTGCGGTTCGATTCGCTTTATACGTTTATATTCAGCCCAAGAAAAGGCACGAAAGCTTCTGAAATGGACGATTTTGTTTCAGCGGAGGAAAAGGGAAAATGGTTTAAGGAACTGCTTTCGGTGCAGTCTCAAATAGGCAGAGGAATGTATGAAAAGTATGTAGGCAGGACATTTCGCGTCTTGTGCGAGGGCAGAGGCAGAAGCAACGAAAAATTGTTTACAGGTCATACCGAACAGGGCGCAATAGTGGATTTTGACGGTGACAGTTCTTTAATCGGAAAGTTCGTCAGCGTTAAGATAGAACAGGCATTTGAATGGATGCTTATGGGAAAAACCATTGATTAAATCAGTAAAGGAGAAAACATTATGACAGTAATAGAAGCGGCAAGAGCGTTAGGCAAAACAGTTCAGGCAGACGAAAGG
This sequence comes from uncultured Clostridia bacterium, assembly GCA_947625455.1. Classification (GTDB taxonomy): domain Bacteria; phylum Bacillota; class Clostridia; order Oscillospirales; family Ruminococcaceae; genus CAG-115. Next base: position 11,413 of record CANQOJ010000004.1, read on the forward strand.
TATATCGCATACGCCAAGGCTAAAGAAGCCAATGACAATGACAGCGAACTTCAGAACCTTATCGGCGAGTTTAATCTTATCCGCCAGAATGTTGCGCTTGAAAGCGACAAAGCGCCCGAAGAAGTTGACAGCGAAAAGGTGAAAGAACTTACCGCCAAAATGCAGGAAGCCTATGAAAAGGTAATGTCAAACGAGAACATGGCATTGTTCACCGTTGCAAAACAGGGCATGGACAAGCTGATGAGCGAGATAAACACAATCCTTACCTATTCGGTTGAGGGAATGGATCCCGAAACCTGCCCGTCAGCACCGCCCGCTTCGGAATGTTCGGGAAGCTGTTCAACCTGCGGCGGCTGCGGCTGATATTTGTTCAAAATTAAAATCGGACTGTTGGGAAAGGCGTTCTCAACAGTCCGGCAATATATTCAGAGGTCAGAAAATGGAAAAGGAAACAGTAAAAATATCCCCCATGCTTAAACAATATCTTGATATAAAGAGAACATATCCGGGATATATTTTGTTTTTCAGACTGGGCGATTTCTACGAGATGTTTTTTGATGACGCGGTGAACGTATCGAGGGAGTTGGAACTTGTACTTACCACAAGGGTGGGTTCTCCCATGTGCGGCGTGCCGTATCACAGCAGTGAGATGTACATAAAACGTCTTATCGACAAGGGCTTCAGGGTTGCTATCTGTGAACAGCTTACCGATCCGAAAGCGTCAAAAGGACTTGTTCAGCGCGGAGTTATCCGCATTGTCACGGCGGGGACTGTCGTTGAGGATTCAATGCTTTCCGAGGACAAGAACAACTTTATTGCAAGCATTTACGTTAAAGACGGCAGTGCGGGCATGGTCTTTGCCGACGTTTCAACGGGAGAACTGAACGTTCTGGAAAAAAGCGGCAAGAACATTGAAGCGGAAATCTGTTCGGAAATCGCGGGATATAATCCCGTTGAGATACTTATAAACGGGGATTTTCTTGACCTTAAAGAAACAGCTTCTTATATCAAAACAAATATGCGAAATTGTTCATGCGAGCTTTGCGGTGACGATAAGTTTGACAATTCGGACATTTCCGTTATCACTAATCAGTTTGAAAATGAAAGCAGTGCGCAGTCGCTGGGTATTTCGTCAATGCCTCTCGTCCAAAAGGCATTGTGCGCGCTTTTCAGATATCTCGGCGATACCTATAAGCAGACAGTAAAGCGTTTTACGGGAGTGCGGGTGCATAAGGAAAACGACTATATGGAACTCGGCATTTCTACCCGCAAAAACCTTGAACTCTGCGAGACAATGCGGTCGGGAGAAAAGCGGGGTTCTTTGCTTTGGGTGCTGGACAAGACGGTTACATCTATGGGCAGGAGAAAACTTCGTTCATGGATAGAACGTCCTTTGGTTTCGCATGCGCAGATTCTCGAAAGAATTGACGCCGTTGAGGAATTTACAAAGAACTCCGCGGTTCTGACGGATTTGCGCGAAGCATTGAAAGGCGTTTATGATTTGGAAAGGCTGTTGTCGAGAATTGCCTGCAAAACCGCAAATCCGCGCGATATTTACACCATGGGAAAAACGCTTTCGGCTATTCCCTCGGTAAAAGCGGAACTTGGGAAAATGAACTCGCGAATGCTCAAAAGGCTTAATTCGCAGATTAGCGAAATAGCTGACGCAAGAACGCTTATTGAAAATTCAATACTTGACGACGCTCCCGTTACATTAAAAGACGGCGGCATTATAAAAGAAGGGTTCAACGAGGAGATAGACAGACTGCGTTCCATAAAGGACGGCGGCGGCAATATTCTCCATGATATAGAGGTAAGAGAGCGCGAAAAAACAGGCATACGCACCCTCAGAACGGGCTACAACAGAGTTTTCGGGTACTATATCGAGGTTTCAAACAGCTTTAAGGACAAAGTTCCCGAACATTATAAAAGAAAACAAACGCTTACAAACGGCGAGCGCTATACTACCGATGAACTCAAAAACCTTGAGGGCGAGATTTTGGGCGCAAATGAAAAGCTTGTTGCGCTGGAACAGTCTGTATTTGCGGAAATACGCGATTTCGTCGCCACAAAGCTTGCGGAGATACAGCAGACGGCGGTGGCGCTTTCCGAAGCAGACGTGCTGTGTTCATTTGCACAAGTATCGCTTGAAAACGGGTATATAAGACCTGAGATAACGTTGGACAGCGTCATTGACATCAAAAACGGACGTCACCCCGTTGTCGAAAATCTTCTGCTTGACCGTCAGTTTACGCCGAACGACGTTTATCTTGACAATTCCGACAACAAGCTCCTTATTATAACAGGACCGAATATGTCGGGAAAATCAACGTTTATGCGGCAGACGGCGATTATTGTCATTATGGCGCAGATAGGGTGCTTTGTACCCGCAAGCTATGCAAAGATAGGCGTTGTTGACAAGATATTTACGAGAGTAGGCGCGTCAGACGACCTTGCGGCGGGGCAGTCTACGTTTATGGTGGAAATGAACGAGGTTGCGGAAATCCTCAAAAACGCAACAAAGAACAGCCTTGTTATCCTTGACGAGATAGGCAGAGGCACTTCAACGTTTGACGGTATTTCAATCGCAAAGGCAGTAGCCGAGTTCATTCTTGAAAAAATCGGCGCGAAAACCTTGTTCGCTACGCATTATCATGAACTTATCTCAATGGAAAACGAGCATAAGGGCGTAAAGAATTTCAGCGTTGCCGTCACAAAAAAGGGCGACGATATAAAGTTTTTGCACAAGATTATTGAGGGCGGTACTGACGACAGCTACGGAATTGAAGTGGCGAAACTTGCAGGACTTCCGAAAAGGGTAGTTGAGCGAGCAAAGCAGGAACTTAAAGAACTGGAAATAAGCGGAAAAGTAAAGCTTGAAGAGCAAATTGAAAACGGGCGCAAAAATCAGATAAATCTTACGGCAGTTGAGGAGCAGAATGTTCTTGCAAGACTGCGCTCGGTAGATATAAATATCCTGTCGCCTATGGACGCGCTGATGTTTATAAAAGAGCTTAAAGATAATCTCGGAAGTAAGTAAAGTCAGACTGCCGATAAATTTGGGTTTATCAACAGCCCGATAAATGGAGCAAATTAAAATGCCGAAAATAAATCAGCTTGATAAAAGCGTATATGAACTTATTGCGGCGGGCGAGGTAATTGAACGCCCGTCGTCGGTTATAAAAGAACTTTGCGAAAACGCAATTGACGCGGGTTCAAGAAACATAAGCGTTGAAATAAAGCGCGGGGGAATTGCATATATGCGTGTTACGGACGACGGCTGCGGCATATCGTATGAAGATATGCCCGTTGCGTTTATGCGCCATGCAACAAGCAAGGTCCTTACCGCAAACGACCTTGAAAACATAAACACTTTAGGCTTCAGAGGAGAAGCGCTAGCGTCAGTCTGCGCGGTATCGAGAATTGAAGCTATAAGCAGGAGAGCGGTGGACAAGCTTGGCGTATCGTACAGAAGCGAGGGCGTAAATACCTTAGAGTATGAAAAAATAGGGTGCGCGGAGGGTACGACAATAATAGTGCGCGACTTGTTTTTCAACACTCCCGCAAGGCTTAAATTTCTCAAAAAGGACGTTACGGAGGGCAACTACGTTTCAAATGTGGTGGAAAAACTTGCGCTGTCGCACCCCGATATATCCTTTAGATTTATCAGAGAGGGCAGGCAGACGCTTCTGACATCGGGCGACGGCAGTTTTTACAGCGCTATAAGAGCCGTTTTCGGAAAGCAGTTCGCCGCGTCAATGATACCCGTTGAAAATGTCTACCGCGACATAGGAGTTACGGGATATGTAAGTTCTCCGCTTTTCACAAAGTCCAACCGCACCATGCAGAACTTTTTCGTAAACGGCAGGAGCGTTAAAAGCCCGCTATGCACCGCGGCGCTTGAAGAAGCGTTTAAGAACAACATAATGATAGGGAAATTCCCCGCGTGCGTTCTGTGCGTGAATACAGATCCCGCGCTTCTTGACGCAAACATCTCCCCCGCAAAGACCGAAGTCCGCTTTTCAAATGAAAAGACGGTGTTTGAAGCGGTTTGCTTTTCGGTCAGGAACGCAATTTTAGGTTATGACGAAAGCAGGGAAATAAAGCTCTCAAACGAGGATAACGAAAGTTCAACTGTAGAGATACCGACGGTTAAAATGCCCGTGGGAAATGACATATATTCAGTGCCGAAACCTGCCGAGAACTTTTACAGAAAGCAGTTTGAGGAAATTGAAGCCGTTCAGCCTACGCTTTCGGGGAGGATAATAACCGAAAATGTTCCCGATTTGCTTGAACCCGAAAAGCCCGAACCCGCTATAATTCACGATATACAGCCGAATTTGAGCGGATATACGTTCCTGTCGGCAAAATCATTTGAACGCCGCGAACAGGAAACAGCTTATGAACCCATAACCGAGGACGAACCCGATTATTCCGACATTCGCGTTATAGGCGAACTGTTCAAAACATACATCCTTTGCGAAAGCAGAGATACGCTTATCCTTATCGACAAGCACGCCGCGCATGAAAGAATAAATTTCGAGCGGTTCAAAAAAGGAACGGATATTCACGGGCAGCTTCTTATTGAACCGCAGGAGGTTTTTTTAAGCGCGGAGGAGTTTGAAGCGGTGAAGTGCTTTAAAGAACAGCTTGAAAACACGGGTATGATTATAAGGCTGACGGACGGCGGGAAAGCGTATATTGAGGGCGTACCGCAGTCGCTGGAGGGCTGCGATCCCGTAGATTTGCTTCAAAGCATTGCGGAGATACTTGCTGCGGGAAACGGGAATGCGGAGGGCGCGCTTTTTGATGACGCGCTTCATACAATGGCGTGCAAGGCAAGCATAAGGGCGAACGAAACGCAGAGTATTGCCGAACTTACATTTCTTGCCAGGGAAGTCTTAAGCAGCAAGGACATTCGCTACTGCCCTCATGGACGTCCTGTTATGACACAGATTTCCAAACGGCAGATTGAAAAGTACTTTGGGAGAATACAAAGCTGAAGATAAATTTCGGGAAGGCGGTTTTTGTGAACAAGATAATAGTCATATGCGGACCGACCGCTTCGGGAAAAACCGCGCTTTCTGTTGAACTTGCGAAGATATATAACGGAGAGGTTATTTCGGCGGACAGCATGCAGTTATATACCGATATGGACATAGCTTCCGCAAAGGCGACAATTGAAGAACAACAAGGCATACCCCACCATCTTATGGGATTTTTAGATCCGAGCGAGAGTTTTTCGGTGGCGGATTATGTGAAGCTTTGCGGTAAGAAAGCTGACGAGATTATTAAAAGAGTGAAAATGCCGATAATCTGCGGGGGTACGGGGCTTTACATCAGTTCTTTTGTTGACAATCTCACGTTTGACGACAGCGGGCAGGACTTTGAATACCGCGAGGAAATGCGAAAATTCGCAGAAGAAAACGGCGCGTCGGCATTGCTTGAAAAGCTTAGAGAAGTTGATCCCGAAACCGCCGAAACGCTTCATGAAAACAATGTCGGCAGAATAATCCGCGCGCTTGAAGTCTATAAAACCACAGGTCATACAATCTCCGAGGCTAAGAGAAATTCACGCCTCAATCCCTCGCCGTATGATTTCATAATGATAACGCTGGATTTCAAAGACCGTGAAATGCTCAAAGAGCGCATAAACAGGCGGGTTGACGAAATGGTACAGCGCGGACTTGTCGAAGAAGCAAAGGCATGTTTCTCGCAGAAAAACCGCCCTACCGCTTCGCAGGCTATCGGCATAAAAGAACTTTATCCTTATCTTAAAGGCGAAAAAACGCTTGAGGAATGTATAGAGGAGATAAAACTGCGCACACGGCAGTATGCTAAACGTCAGCTGACATGGTTCAGACGCGATAAGCGAATGAACAGGATTGTCATTGAAAACAATGATACGCTTTCTGAAATTGTCCGAAAGGCAAGATGCATAATTGACGATAATTTACAGAATATGGAAAATTCGGAGCAAATTTAGATAAATTTTTTAAATTTTGTTGCATTTTTATAAAAAAATCTCTAAAAATTATAAAAAAAGTATAGCATTTTTTGAAAGAATATGTTATACTGTATCTATATAGTTGGGGAGCGTTCGCTTTTTTTCGGACGCAACACCGATTGCTTTAATACAGACATAAAGAAAGGTGATCAATCATTATGGCTAAGGACATCAATCTTCAGGACGTTTTTCTTAATCAGGCGCGCAAGGACAAAATCCCCGTTACTATCTACATCACTAACGGATTTCAGTTCAAGGGCGTTGTAAAGGGATTTGACAACTATACCGTCATTCTCGATACAGACGGAAAACAAAATTTGATTTATAAACACGCGATTTCTACTATCACGCCGTTTAAGCCCGTATCTATTCTTGACGCTTATGAAAAGAGCGGAGAGGAGTAATTCGGGTACTGACGGCTCGGCAATGAGTTCGCCGTGGACGAGAGCGGTTATCTTTCTCGTCTCGGCGTTTGTCATTCTTGTCGCGGCAGGACAGATATTTTTTGTCGGCAGGAGTTCGGTTAAGACCGAAACTGCGTTCAGCTATAACTTTGACGAGGAGATACCGTTTGAGGCGGTGTTTCTGCGCGATGAAACCGTGGTGTATGATACGACGCCGGGCGTGCTTTGCTATGAGTATGACGACGGGATAAAGGTCGGAAAAAGTACGGTTATTGCAAGGCGGTATAAAAACGCCATGGATATTGCAAACAGGCGGGAAATTGACAGACTTGAAAAGCAGATCGAGATGCTTGAAAGCGCTGAAAAGCTTTTGGGTACCGACAGTTCACAGCTTGAAGCAATCTCAGCGCAGATAAACGAAAGTCATTTGTCCGTTGTTGACAGCATTCTGGACGGCAACTACACAAAAGCTTCGGAATACAGGAATAATCTTCTGTGCGCTATGTGCAAGCGTGAGATTACGCTCAAAGAAAGCAGCGGATATTCCGAGAAAAAGGAAATGTTAAGACAGCGGATATACGAACTTACGGCAACGCTTTCGGGCGGATTTACGGATGTGCTTGCGGGCGGTACGGGATATTTCGTAAGCAGTACGGACGGTTACGAGGGCGAGTTCGGGTATGACGATACTGCGCTTATGACCGAGGATAAGATAAACAGCGTTATTGACAATCCCGTTAAGGCGTCAAATTCTTCGGCGATAGGGAAGCTGGTTTCCGACTATCACTGGAGAGCGGCTGCCGTTATGGACAGCGGGGAGATGTTCGGAATAGGCGAGGGTTCTAAGGTGTCGGCGAGAGTGGGTTCAAGTTCACGGCTTCTTACTCTTACTGTGGTTTCCGAACAGGAATGCGCGGACGGAAAGTCGGTGTACATTTTTGAGTGCGACAACCTTATTTCCGAGGCAATGTCCGCAAGAACCGCGAACTTCAAGCTTGTCCTGAAAAGCTACGGCGGACTTCGCGTTCCGAGAAAGGCTTTAAGGCAGAACGAGGACGGCGAGAACGGGGTGTATATACTTCGCGACAATACGCTGTCGTTTAAGAAAGTAAGCGTTGTCTACTGGGGCGATAATTATATCATCTCCGCACAGGAAACGGGAGATGAATACTTGAAACTTTATGACAACATTGTTGTCGAGGGCAAGGAATTGTACGATGGAAAGGTTGTTTGACGCTGATTTCCCCGACATAAGGGAAAATTACGCGAGAATTTGCGAGAACATTGAAAAGGCAAAGGGAAACCGTAAGGACGAAGTAAAGCTTATGGCGGTGACAAAAACCGTGCCTTATGAAAGGGTAAACTTTGCGGTAGGACTGGGGATAAAGCTGCTTGGCGAAAACCGAGTGCAGGAGTATCTTGAAAAGCGGGAGAACTATGCAGAAGCTGAAGTTCATTTTATAGGCGGACTTCAGACAAACAAGGTAAAGTACATTATAGACAAGGTTTCAATGGTCCATTCCGTTGACAGCCTGCATCTGGCGGAAGAAATAAACCGCCGCGCAGGTCAGCACGGGATAGTTATGGATATACTCGCCGAGATAAATATAGGCGGGGAAGAAACAAAAGGCGGTATTTCCACGGAAAACGCCGTGAATTTCTGCAGTGAAATGCAGAAGTTTGAGAACATCAGGCTGAGAGGTCTGATGACAATTCCGCCCGCGGGTTGCGGGGAGGAAACTTTTGCTCGTATGCAGGAGCTTTTTGAAGAAATAAAGGCTTCGCAAAAGGGGGAGCTGTTTGATACGCTTTCAATGGGTATGTCGGGAGATTATCAGACGGCAATTAAATATGGGGCTACCATTGTCCGCATAGGTTCAGCGCTGTTCGGACAAAGGCAATACAATAATAAATAATTGGGAGGAAATTAAAATGGCGATGAAATTCCTGAAAAATCTTTTCGGAACAGATGAAGAAAACGAGGGCTTTTACGAAGATGACGACGACGAAAGCTACGTTGACACTTCATCTAATGCGGTAACAAATGAGGAAGCATATGCTTCGTCAAGTTACAGCGAGCCTAAGAGCAGTTATTCAAGCACAAGCGGCTCAAGTTCTAAGTTTGTGAATATCGGAACAAACAGTTCGGGTTCGGCAAACATAAAGATACTTAAGCCCTCTTGCTACGAGGATATCTTTGTGGCGGTTGACCTTATCCGCGACGGCACGGCGGTTTTCGTATGCCTTAACGGATTGCCCAACGACGCGTGCATAAGAGTTGTGGACTTCCTTACGGGAGTTACCGCGGCGCTGTACGGCGGGTGCGAAAAGGTTGATTCGTACTGCTATCTCGCAAGACCGAAGAACTTTAATCTCATAGGTTCAATCGACTGAAGTCATGTCCTTTGAGCTTACAGAAGACGAGCGCTATTTGTCCGCACATATTTCCGATTTGATAAGGCTGAGTCAAAAAACGGGTGTTCCTCGCTTTTCGTCGTTTCTCAACGAAAGAGAAACGGCGATAGCGGAGGACATGGCGCGGGCAGAGTGCGCAGTCCCTGTGTTTTTCGGGGGTTATGACGGCGCAGTCAGAAAGGTTTGCGGTTTTTTCGAGGGCACATTCGGCGAGGGATTTGACGAGCAGTCAAGAAGCGCGTTGTTTCCCGTAAGGGCGGTGTCTTTTGAGTACCGCGAGCGCGACAGACTGTCGCACCGCGATTTTCTCGGCGCGCTTATGTCGCTCGGAATAAAGCGCGAAACGGTCGGGGATATAATCACGGAGGACGGCTTTACGGCAGTGTTCTGCCTTGAAGCTGAATTTGAACTTGTAAAAGGCATTTCAAAGGTCGGTAATGTCGGCGTCCGCGCTGAGGACGGACTGACAAAGGCGATTGCGAAACGCGAACCTGTAAAATTTGTCGCAAGCGTGCCGTCGCTTAGGCTTGACTGCATAGTCGGCGCGTGCGCAAACGTTTCAAGGGAACGATCCGCTTCGCTCGTTAAAAGCGGGCTTGTGACAGCGGATTTTTCGGTGTGTCTTGAAGTAAGCAAAAACCTTTCGGAAAACTCTGTACTCTCGATAAGGGGGTACGGAAAGTTTAAAGTGTCGAAAATTGTCGGTACGTCAAAGAAAGGACGTATCCGCGTTGAAATTGAAAGGTATGTTTAACTGTTTCCATAGGAATTTCAGGCAGAAGTGACTGCAATTCCTATGGAAACAGACGAGTGTTTGTTTAAAATAAAAAAGCGCATTTCGCGTGAATAATTTGGAAGGATGTATTCTGATGAACGCAAAGGAAATTATAGGAAAGCATTTTGATAAGGCGGCTTTCAACGGCTATAAGGCTGAAGATGTCGACGAGTTTCTGAGAGAGGTTTCAGAGGAGTTCGCAAAGCTTCAGAAAGAGAACGGCGAACTTGAACGCAAGCTTGAAGTTCTTGCGGATAAGGTGCGCGAATACCGCGAGGACGAGGACGCGCTTAAGGACGCATTACTTATCGCTCAGAAGCAGGGCAACGCGATTGTCGCCGAGTCCAAAGCGTCAGCCGAAAAGCTCACAAAGGAAACAAACGAGGCTGTCGAGAAGAAGCTTGCCGAGACAAAGGCAAAGAGCGAAAAGACCATAAACGACGCCAACGAGTATTCGGCAAAGACGCGCAAGGAAGCCGAGGAAACCGCCGAGAAGATAGTGACCGACGCCAACAACAAAGCCGAGGAAATCAGAGCGCTTATGGAAAAACAGCGCGAGATACAGGAGAATATTATCCAGCAGACCAGAAAAGAAGCAAACGAGTTCAGACAAAGGCTTCTTGACGGATATAACGAGCAGCTGAGGCTTATTGAGTCCTTGCCCGAAAAATGCGAGAACGAGTATGTTCAGAGGATAGCGGAGGAAGCTGAAAAGCGCGAGGAAGAGCGCCGCAGAAAGGCTGCCGAGGAAAAGGCGGCGGCTGAAAAGAGAGCTGCCGCACAGCGCAAGCTCGAAGCCGCTAACCAGGCAAATAACAATAACAACAATAACAACAAGAAAAAGAATGAAAAGCAAAACCCTCCGCAAAATAACAATCAAAACGAAAAACCCGCTGAAGAAAAGAAAGTGACCGAGAAAACAGCTGAAAATAACTTGCCTTTCTTCAATTCAAATACAGTCGAAACAAAGGCGCTGCGCCACAATGACCTGAAGTTCGGCAAAAATAACGAAAATAAATAAACAAACCGAGGAGATAACTATGCAAGTCGATATCAACAGTACGGTAAATCTGCCGCAGACCGATTTTCCTATGCGTGCAAATCTTCCGAAAAGAGAACCCGAAATGCTTGACAAATGGGAGAAGGAGCGCATATATTATGCTCTTTCGGAGAAAAACAAGGGAAAGCCGTCATACACGCTTCATGACGGACCTCCTTACGCAAACGGAAATATTCACCTCGGCACGGCATTAAACAAGGTGCTTAAGGATATTATTGTAAAATATAAGTCAATGACGGGATTTAATGCGAATTATGTTCCCGGCTGGGACTGCCACGGTCTGCCGATTGAGCTTAAGGCAATAAAACAGCTCGGCGTAGACAGCGCGCAGGTTTCCCCCGTGGAACTCCGCAAAAGCTGCCGTCAGTTTGCTTTGTCATGCCTTGACGAGCAGAAAGCGCAGTTCAAGCGCCTTGGCGTATGGGGCGATTTCGACGATCCGTATTTAACTATCAAGCCCGAATTTGAGGCAAAGCAGGTAGAAGTATTCGGCGAGATGATGAAAAAGGGCTATATCTACAAAGGACTGAAGCCCGTTTACTGGTGCGCTGACTGCAACACCGCGCTTGCCGAAGCGGAAATTGAGTACCAGGACGATCCGTGCTATTCTATCTATGTTAAGTTTCCGATTTTTGACGATAAGGGTAAGTTCCAAAATCTCGGAATTGACCTTAAAAAAGCGTCGGTTGTTATCTGGACAACGACAACATGGACGCTGCCGGGAAACCTTGCTGTATGCTTAGGACCTAACTATGACTATACTTTTGTTCATGTTGAGGACGAACATAGCAGGTCAAACGGCGAGTATCTGCTTATGGCAGAAGAACTTGTGTCAGCCGTTATGCAGTCCGTCGGCATTTCAAAGTACAGCACCATAGGCAATTTCAAGGGCAGCGACCTCGAATATGTCGAAACAAACCACCCGTTTATGCCGAGAAAATCTCCGATAATAGTAGGAACTCACGTTACTCTCGACAGCGGTACGGGCTGCGTTCATACCGCGCCGGGCTTTGGCGTAGAGGACTACGAGGTTTGCAGTAAGTATAAGGGAATGTTCAACATTGTCGTACCCGTAAACGAAAAGGGTATTTTGACTGACGAAGCGGGAGAGTTTGAGGGACTTAAGACAGCGGACGCAAACAAGGCGATTGCACAGCGCTTGGAGGACGACAACACCCTGCTTGCTATGCAGAAGATTGTCCACCCGTATCCTCACTGCTGGAGATGTCACGAGCCGATAATCTACCGCGCAACAGACCAGTGGTTCTGCAATGTTGACGCATTCAAGCCCGAAACGATAAAGGCTATCGAGGGCGTAAAGTGGATACCCGACTGGGGCGAGGAGCGCATTAAGAACATGGTCAATATGCGTTCCGACTGGTGCATTTCAAGACAGAGAAGATGGGGCGTGCCTATTCCGATACTCTACTGCGAAAACTGCGGGAAAACCATCGTAAATGACACGACAATAAAGGCAATTTCCGATATGTTCCGCAAGGAAAGTTCGGATTCATGGTACGCAAAAGATCCCTCTGAGTTCATTCCCGCTGACGTCAAGTGCGAGTGCGGGGGAAATAAGTTCCGCAAGGAAATGGATATTTTCGACGTCTGGTTCGACAGCGGCTGTACGCACGCCGCCGTACTGAAAGAACGTCCTGAACTTTCATGGCCTGCCGATTTGTACCTTGAAGGCTGCGACCAGTACAGAGGCTGGTTCCAGTCAAGCCTGCTGACTTCCGTTGCGACAACGGGCAAAGCGCCGTATAAGGCTGTCTGCACTCACGGCTGGGTTGTTGACGGAAACGGACAGCAGATGCACAAATCCAAGGGCAACCAGATTTTCCCCGAAGAAGTAATAAAGGACTTCGGCGCGGACGTTTTGCGCCTGTGGGTTGCTTCTTTGGATTATCATGCGGATATAAGAGTTTCAAAGGATATGTTGAAACAGCTTTCGGAGAGTTACCGCAAGATTAGAAACACCGCGCGTTATATCTTAGGCAACCTTTCTGACGGCAAGGATTTCGATCCGAATACGGAAATGGTTGATTTCAGCGAGTTGCGCGAACTCGATAAATGGGCGCTGGCAAGGCTTGACGAGGTTATTGATAAGGTCAAGTCGGCATATGAAGCAATGGATTATTACCTTGCATATCATGCGCTGATAAGTTTCTGCGTTGTCGATATGTCCAACTTCTACCTTGACATAGTAAAGGACGTTCTTTATTGCGACGCAAAGAACTCAAAATCCAGAAAGTCAGTCCAGACGGCAATGTACGTTATCCTTGACGCGATAGTAAGGCTTGTAGCGCCGATACTCACGTTTACGGCGGACGAAATCTGGAATTTTATGCCGCATAAGAAAGAGGACGACCTTCGCGGTGTTCCGTTCAACTCAATGCCTGAAAAGACAGGCGTTAAGGCTGACGAGGAGAAATGGGCGAAGATTAAGGCGGTAAGAGATGACGTCTTGGCGGCGCTTGAACAAAAGCGCGCCGATAAGGTTATAGGAAAGTCGCTTGAAGCAGAGGTTACGATTTACACCTCTGACGAAAGCCTGAAGTCAATGGAAAGCGACCTTGCCGAAGCATGCATTGTATCAAAAGTGAATGTACTGACAAGCGGCGAGGGCGAGAATAAGGGCAATGTATGTTCTGTTACGGCAGTTAAGAAACAGGGAACGCCGTGTGCAAGATGCTGGAAAGTTGACGATACGGTAGGCTGTGACAGTGATGAACCTACACTTTGCAAGAGATGTGCTGACGTTATCAGATTGAACTTCAAATAAAAACAAATGCTCTTCGGCGTAATTTCTAAAAGCGCCGAAGAGGTATATAAAGAGAGACATTATTTTCAGTTAAATAAGGCTGTCGAGAAAGCCCCATATGCTAGAAAGCGTTACAGCAACTAGCCTTTGTGGCTGTCGCTGTAACGCTGACGACGCAGATGGGGCTTTATCGACAGCCTGTCAGAACGAAAAGAGGAGCAAATTGCAGTATATCTGGCTTTTGATCGCCGCGGCTCTGGTAGGATTTGACAGAGTAACTAAATATATAGTAACGTCAAATATGGAGTTGAAACAGACAATAAACCTCATCAAAATCGGCGATACCGAGGTACTGAATTTCTATTACTGCCTGAACGACGGCGCGGCGTTCAGCAGGTTCAGCGGACAGCGCTGGATTTTGATTGCCGTAACATCGGTCGTTATAATAGGTTTTTTGTATGCCTTGCTGGCAAAGCGGTTCAAAAAACCCGCGCAGGTTGCGGCTGCTGCGCTTATCATAAGCGGCGGCATCGGAAACCTTATCGACAGGATTTTTAACGACGGTCTGGTGGTTGATTTCATTGACTTCAGACTTATAAACTTCCCGATTTTCAATGTCGCGGACATCTGCGCTGTCGTTGGCGCGGCGCTTCTGGCGCTGACTGTTATTGTCGGAGAAATAAAGGATATCCGCGCAAAAAAAGATGAAAACAATGGAAAGGTTTGAGTTTTCGGCTGAACACATAGACAGGCTGGATAAGCTTGTCGCTGAGAACAGCGGACTTTCACGAAGTTTCGCGGTAAAGCTGATTGAAAAAGGTCTTGTGACCGTAAACGGCAAACCAGCAGACAAAAAGTACTGCGCAAAGGTCGGCGAAGTTGTCGCGGTTGAAATTCCCGACGCGCAAGAAGTGCAGATAATGCCCGAAAACATTCCGCTCGACATTGTCTATGAGGACAGCGACCTGCTTGTCGTAAACAAACCTAAAGGCATGGTAGTTCACCCTGCCGCGGGGCATTATACGGGCACGCTTGTAAACGCGCTTATGTTTCACTGCGGCGACAGTCTGTCGGGGATAAATGGAGAAATCCGCCCCGGAATTGTCCATAGGATTGACAAGGACACGAGCGGACTGCTGATGGTGGCGAAAAATGATTTCGCGCATATAGGCTTGTCCGAACAGATAAAAGAACATTCGTTCACGAGGGAATATCAGACGGTGGTCTGCGGCTGTATTAAGGACAACGGCACCGTAAACGCGCCTATCGGACGGCATAAGACCGACAGGAAGAAAATGTGCGTGACGGCTGAAAACTCGCGGGAAGCGATTACGCATTACCGAGTGATAAAAAACTTCGCGGGGTACACTCATCTTGTTGTGAACTTGGAAACAGGCAGGACGCACCAGATTCGCGTTCATCTTTCGTATATCGGGCACCCCGTTGCGGGAGACGAGGTATACGGAAACGGAAAGCCGAAGTGGCTTTGCGGGCAGTGCCTGCACGCGCAGAAAGTCGCCTTTGTTCACCCAAGAACAGGCAGGTATATGGAGTTTTCGAGTGAACTGCCAGAGTATTTCGTAAAATTTCTCAGGGAAATAGATAAATAATGGATTTCAATAACGTTATTTTCGTCAGCGACCTTGACGGCACGTTGCTTACAGACGACAAACGCCTGCTGGAATGTGACCTTAAGGCAATAGAGCGTTTTAAAAACGGCGGCGGGATATTCGCTGCCGCAACAGGGCGCGGTTATGCAATGGCAAAGCGGGTTGTTGAACTTATCACAAACGCCCCGTCGGTTATATTCAACGGCGCGGCGGTCTATGATTTCGGCAAAAACAGGTTTTTGTGGCGCAGCGAGATAGACGGGCGCGCATATGAATATGTTGACAAAATAGGACAGGTGTTCCCGAACATAGGCGCGGAGGTTCTGTGCGAACAGACGGTTTATGTGCCTTACCTCAACGAAACGGAAAAAACTCACCTTGAATGGGAACAGGTGAACGCCGATTACCGCAAAACCTCGGAAATTCCTAAAAGCGGGTGGCTGAAGTTCCTTTTTACGGGTGAACCCGAACTTATTGATAAAGTTGAAAGCTATGTGCAAAACGGCGATTTCGGCGGGGTGAACTGGGTTCGCTCGGGACCGCTGTTTTTCGAGTGCCTGCCGAAAGGCGTTGACAAGTGGTCGGGATTTCAAAGGCTGATAAAGCTTATGAATGCCGAAAACCGCTTTACGGTCGCAGCGGGCGACTATAAAAATGACGCGGCGATGATTGAAAACGCTGATTTAGGCTGCGCGCCGAATAACGCGATCGACTGCGTCAAAGACAAGGCGGACTTGGTCGTGTGCGACAACAACAGCGGTTCGATAAGCGAGATAGTTGAATACATAGAGCGATTGTAATGCTCTTAATCGGATAAATAAATTGTGTGTATAATGGAGGAAAGTTATGGACGAAAAACTTGTAAGGGAGCTTGAAATTGACGCCGCAAAAGTCAGAATAGGCATCATAGAGGGAGTATATAACGCAAAGTGCGGACACCCCGGCGGCGCGCTGTCAATAGCGGACGTTCTTACTTATATGTACAAGCACCGCCTTAATGTTGATCCCAAAAATCCAAACGACGCTTCGCGCGACAGAGTTGTGCTTTCCAAAGGACATTCCGCGCCAGCATTGTACGCAGTCCTTGCGCTCAGAGGATTTTTCCCGTTTGAGGAACTAAAAACGCTTAGACAAAGCGGTTCAATGCTTCAGGGACACCCCGACAGGAACAAAACTCCGGGAGTTGACGCAAGCACGGGTTCACTCGGTCAGGGCATTTCGCAGGCTTGCGGAATGGCGCTTGCGGGGAAGATTTCGTGCGACAGCTACAAGGTGTACACAATTTTAGGCGACGGCGAACTTGAAGAGGGCATGGTATGGGAAGCGGCAATGTTCGCGTCTCACTATCAGCTTGATAACCTCGTCGCAATCGTTGACAACAACGGCTTGCAGATTGACGGCAAGATAAGCGAAGTCATGTCGCCGTATCCTATTGAAGAAAAATTCGAGGCATTCGGCTGGAATGCGATAACGATAAGCGGTCACGACTTCTCGCAGATTGAAAAGGCGTTTGACGCGGCGGAGAGAGTTGTCGGAAAACCTACGGTCATTATATTGAAAACAACCAAGGGCAAGGGCGTTGATTATATGGAAAACGCCGTAGAATGGCACGGAAAAGCGCCGGGCGATGAAGATTATCAGCGCGCGGCAAAACAGCTTAAAGAACATCTTGCCGAACTTGAAAGGGGCGTAAAATAATGGCTGAACAGATTAAACGTGCAACCAGAGAGGGCTACGGCGACGGTTTATGCGAACTTGCCGAAAAGCGCCCCGATATGATTGTGCTTGACGCAGACTTGTCGGCGGCGACAAAGACTTCTGTGTTTAAGAAAGCATACCCCGACAGACATTTCAACTGCGGAATTTCCGAGCAGAATATGATGGGCGTTGCTTCGGGCATTGCATCAACGGGCAGACTTGTGTTTGCGAGTTCGTTCGCAATGTTCGCGGCAGGCAGGGCGTTTGAGGTTATAAGAAACTCCATAGCCTATCCTCAGCTTAACGTAAAGATAGGCGCAACTCACGGCGGTATTTCCGTAGGCGAGGACGGCGCAACTCATCAGTGCTGTGAAGATGTGGGGATAATGCGTTCACTGCCGAATATGACGGTCATAGTCCCCGCGGATTATGTTGAGGCAAAGGCGGCTGTTCTGGCAATGGCTGAGTTTGACGGACCGACGTATCTTAGATTTGGCAGACTTGCGGTGCCGATATTCAACGGCGACGACTACAAGTTTGAACTCGGCAAGGGCATTATGATGAAAGACGGCAAGGATATAACGATAATTGCAAGCGGACTTATGGTAGCCGAGGCAGTTGAAGCGGCGCAGGCGCTCAAAGAACAGGGAATTGACGCAAGAGTTATAAATATCCACACCATTAAGCCCATAGACCGCGATATAATCATAAAAGCGGCAAAGGAAACGGGAAAGATAGTGACAGTCGAGGAACACAGCGTTTTAAACGGCTTGGGTTCGGCAGTCGGCGAGGTTGTCCTCGAAGAATGTCCCGTGCCGGTGGTGAAAATCGGAGTTAATGACGTTTACGGTCACAGCGGACCGGCAAAGGTGCTGTTAAAGGAGTTCGGACTGTGCGCGGAGAATATTGTAAATGTTGTTAAGGCGACAGTTAATAAATAAGTTGTTTAGACTGTATAAAGTTAGCAAGGGGAGACCTTTTGAAAAAGGTTTCCCCTTGAACTTCTACTAGAGTTTGGATTAAAACAAGGTTTAAAAAGGAAATCTTGTTTCGGATCAAACTCTAGCTTCTTAATTTCTAGCTTCTAGTTGGTTAAAGTTGATAAAAACTATTGACAATTTATGAATTTTATTGTATAATCAATATAAGCCGTAGTTTGCTTGCGGATAATTTTTAAGGAGAAATGTGTTATGGCTGATTTGGTTAGCGAAATGCTCAGTAAATTTACAGAATTGGCTCAGGAGGAAAAAAATATCAACGCCGATATCGACAAGGCGCTGAAGGAATATAACGATTATTGCAAGTCGTCCGATAACGATTTGAACAGAAAACTTGAGGAAATCAGAAAGAAAATACGCAAGGTTTCCGAACTTATGCAGTATGCAAGAGAACACGCGCAGGACCTTGAAGAAGCTCAAATGCCGTTTGAAACGTCAGAGGGCGCTCTCGAAAGCATAAGACAGACCATAAAGCTTGATTCCAAAAACGATCCGAACGCCGAGTCGCTTTATACAAAGGCTTCGGGGCAAAAGTTGTTCTACGAGGCTGAAATGGAGCGCACCAGAAAGCTGATTGAGGGCAGTAAGGTGCAGGCTAAGCGTCAGTACGACAGCGACGTTGCCGCGCTTGAGGGAAGAAAGGAAAAGCATGACAAGGACTTAAAGGATTACGTTCTGTCCGAGGATTTCAAGCGTTATCTCCAGTTCCTCTCTTTCGACAAGTCCGCATTCAACAGCCACAGCATTGTAAATTTGATTGATAAAAGCAACATCTCTATCGGTCAGAGAAGAATACGCTTTTCTGTTCCAATGGAGGTTGAACAGGAACTTTCCGCTGTTTCCAACGGAGAGTATAACCCCGCGTCAAGAACGATAGGCGCGCCGTTTGGCGTTCCCACACGCAAAGGCAGCGTCCTTATGCTCGAATATGACGAGAGAAACAAGGCATACCTTATGGGCGGCGTTGAAAGATTGCTTCTTAATTTGATAAAGTATTGCGGTCAGGATATAACCGATATGGTTTATTTCGATCCGTCAACCAACAGTCCCGAACCTCTTGAAATAATGTCGGCATTCGCAAAGGGCAAAAACCCGTTTATTGTCGTTCCGCAGTCGCCGATTGAAGCAAACAGCAAAATGACAGAACTCTACGCGGCAGTAAAGGAAACCCCAACCCCTAACTGCGTTTCAAGGGTTTTTGTAATCAACGGATTTCCCGAAGAGTTCAGCCCCGAACTTACCGAGAAAGTTGTCGATCTGGCAAGAAACGCAGAGCAAAGCGGTTTAATGCTGATACTTATACATAACGGTTCGTTAGAGGACAACGATACTGTTTCGCAATTGCGCAGTATTTCGATTACAATCCGCAGCAGAAACGGCGGTTTTTACATTGACAGCACGCGCGAAAGCCTTTTCTGGTATTCAAAACCGTCGGATATTCCCGACGCGGTGCGCAGGACTTATATTGAACAGCGCCGCGCCGCACCTCAGTCTGCGCCCGTTCAACAACCCGCGCCCGTACAACAACCTCAACCTGCACCCGTACAACAGCCTGCGCCCGTTCAGCAGCCTCAACCTGCTCCCGTACAGCAACCCGCGCC